>JBCECW010000007.1:15599-19809 GCA_039207785.1 Pseudomonas sp.
GTCTCGGAGATGTTTATAAGATACAGCCATAGTACTGGCCGATCCAAGTCAGCCCGATGCGTTCGAAAATGGCCTGGCCCAGCTTGAAGAATTGCTGGAAAAACTGCGCCAGCCGATCACCCCGCGCCGTGGTCTGGACTTCACCAAGGAGTCCGGCATCGAGCCGAACTTCCGCTCCAGCTTTACCCGCGAGGACTACGAGCGTTCGGTCGACACCATCAAGGAGTACATCCTGGCGGGCGACTGCATGCAGGTGGTGCCGTCGCAGCGCATGTCCATCGACTTCAAAGCCGCGCCCATCGACCTGTACCGGGCGCTGCGCTGCTTTAACCCGACGCCCTATATGTACTTCTTCAACTTTGGCGACTTCCACGTAGTGGGCAGCTCGCCGGAAGTGCTGGTGCGCGTCGAGGACAACCTGATTACCGTACGCCCGATTGCCGGCACCCGTCCGCGCGGTGCCACCGAAGAAGCTGACCTGGCGCTGGAAGCCGATCTGCTGGCCGATGCCAAAGAGATCGCCGAGCACCTGATGCTGATCGACCTGGGCCGTAACGACACCGGTCGCGTGTCCGAGATCGGCAGCGTAAAACTCACCGAGAAAATGGTGATCGAGCGCTATTCCAACGTGATGCATATCGTCTCCAACGTTACCGGCCAGCTGAAAAGCGGCCTGACGGCGATGGACGCGCTGCGGGCAATCCTGCCGGCGGGCACCTTGTCCGGGGCGCCGAAGATTCGCGCTATGGAAATCATCGACGAGCTGGAGCCGGTCAAACGGGGTGTCTACGGCGGCGCCGTGGGCTACCTGGCCTGGAACGGCAATATGGACACGGCCATCGCCATCCGTACCGCCGTGATCAAGAACGGCGAACTGCATGTGCAGGCCGGTGGCGGCATCGTCGCCGACTCGGTGCCGGCGCTGGAGTGGGAAGAGACGCTGAACAAACGCCGCGCCATGTTCCGCGCGGTTGCCCTCGCCGAACAGACCACCACCGACGCCTAAGGAGCCTTGCCATGCTGCTGATGATCGACAACTACGACTCCTTTACCTACAACGTCGTGCAGTACCTGGGTGAGCTGGGTGCTGAGGTAAAAGTGGTGCGCAACGACGAACTGACCGTCGCCGAGGTGGAGGCCTTGAAGCCCGAGCGCATCGTGGTCTCGCCCGGTCCGTGTACGCCAAGCGAAGCCGGTATTTCCATCGAGGCCATCGAAGACTTTGGCGGCAAGCTGCCAATCCTCGGCGTATGCCTGGGCCATCAAAGCATTGGCCAGGCCTTCGGCGGCGATGTGGTACGTGCCCGCCAGGTGATGCACGGCAAGACCAGCGCGGTGTACCACAACAACACCGGCGTGTTCGAAGGCTTGAATAACCCGCTGACCGTCACCCGCTATCACTCGCTGGTGGTCAAGCTGGAAACCTTGCCGGACTGCCTGGAAGTGACGGCCTGGACCCAACACGCCGATGGCTCGGTGGACGAGATCATGGGCCTGCGCCACAAGACCCTGAATATCGAAGGCGTGCAGTTCCACCCCGAATCCATCCTCTCGGAACAAGGCCATGAGCTGTTTGCCAACTTCCTCAAGCAGACCGGGGGCGTACGCGCATGAACATCAAGGAAGCCCTTAACCGGGTGGTCGCCCAGCTCGACCTTTCCACCGAAGAAATGCAGGACGTCATGCGCGAAATCATGACCGGGCAGTGCACCGACGCGCAGATCGGTGCCTTCCTGATGGGCATGCGCATGAAGAGCGAAACCATCGACGAGATCGTCGGCGCCGTGTCGGTAATGCGCGAGCTGGCGGCCCAGGTTGAGCTGCCGACCCTTAAGCATGTGGTCGATGTGGTCGGCACCGGTGGCGATGGCGCCAATATCTTCAACGTGTCCACGGCGGCGGCGTTTGTTGTCGCGGCAGCGGGCGGCAAGGTGGCCAAGCATGGCAACCGCGCGGTATCGGGCAAGAGCGGCAGCGCCGACCTGCTGGAAGCCGCCGGTATCTACCTGGAGCTGAACCCGGTGCAGGTGGCGCGTTGCATCGACAGCGTGGGCGTCGGCTTTATGTTTGCCCAGGTGCACCACAAGGCGATGAAGCACGCGGCAGGCCCGCGTCGGGAAATGGGCCTGCGTACCTTGTTCAATATGCTCGGCCCGCTGACCAATCCGGCGGGTGTGAAACACCAGGTGGTCGGCGTGTTCAGTCAGGAACTGTGCCGCCCGCTGGCCGAGGTGCTCAAGCGCCTGGGCAGCGAGCACATCCTGGTGGTGCATTCGCGTGACGGCCTGGATGAGTTCAGCCTGGCCGCGCCGACCCATGTGGCCGAACTTAAAAACGGCGAAATCACCGAGTACGACGTGCGCCCGGAAGATTTCGGCATTACCAGCCAGACCCTGATGGGCCTGGAAGTGGCCAGCCCGGCGGCCTCGTTGGAGCTGATCCGCGATGCGCTGGGGCGGCGTAAAACCGAAGCCGGGAAAAAAGCCGGTGATTTGATTGTGTTGAATGCGGGAGCGGCCCTGTATGCAGCCGATTTAGCGACTAGCCTGCATGAAGGTGTGCAGCTGGCCCATGACGCCCTTCATACCGGGCTGGCCCGGGAAAAGATGGAAGAGTTGGCGTCCTTTACGGCGGTGTTCCGTCAGGAGAATCAAGCGTGAGTGTGCCTACCGTCCTGGAGAAGATCCTCGCCCGCAAGGCCGAAGAAGTGGCTGCGCGCAAGGCGGTGGTCAGCCTCGCCGAAGTCGAGCGCGAAGCCCGTGCGGCCGACGCCCCGCGTGGTTTTGCCGAAGCCTTGCTGGCGGCGGCGAAAAACAAGCAGCCGGGGGTTATCGCCGAGGTGAAAAAAGCCTCGCCGAGCAAAGGCGTGCTGCGTGAAAACTTTGACCCGGTGGAAATTGCCCAGAGCTATGAAGCCGGCGGCGCGGCCTGCCTGTCGGTGCTCACCGATATCGACTTTTTCCAGGGTGCCGATCATTACCTGCAACTGGCGCGCGGTGCGTGCAGCCTGCCGGTGATCCGCAAGGATTTTATGATCGACCCGTACCAAATCATCGAAGCCCGCGCGTTGGGCGCCGACTGCATTCTGCTGATCGTCTCGGCCCTGGACGATGTGCAGATGGCTGAACTGGCTGCTGCCGCCAAGTCGGTAAACCTCGATGTGCTGGTGGAAGTGCATGACGGCGATGAGCTCGACCGCGCCCTGACGGTGCTGGATACCCCGCTGGTGGGCATCAATAACCGCAACCTGCATACCTTTGAAGTCAGCCTGGAAACCACCCTCGACCTGCTGCCGCGTATTCCTCGCGACCGTATGGTGGTGACTGAAAGCGGCATCATGAACCGCGCCGATGTGGAGCTGATGGAAATCAGCAACGTATACGGCTTCCTGGTGGGCGAGGCGTTTATGCGCGCGGCCAACCCGGGGTTGGAATTGCAGCGGCTGTTTTTCCCTGAGCGCAAAGGGCCGGTCAGCATCGACTGATGCCCGTGCAACCAATAAAAAGGCCAGCTCGCAGCTGGCCTTTTTATTGTTCGCTTTTTTATCCGAGCCTTTTGGGCTTAGCGGGTGCCGAACACCACCATGGTCTTGCCTTTGACGTTGACCAGGCCTTGTTCTTCAAGCGCCTTGAGGACACGTCCAACCATCTCGCGCGAGCAGCCAACGATGCGACCGATTTCCTGACGGGTGATCTTGATCTGCATACCGTCGGGGTGGGTCATGGCGTCGGGTTGTTTGCACAGGTCGAGCAGGGTGCGGGCTACGCGGCCGGTGACGTCGAGAAACGCCAGGTCGCCTACCTTGCGCGTGGTGTTGCGCAGGCGCTCGGCCATCTGGCTGCCGAGGGCGTAGAGGATATCGGGGTCTTGCTGGGTCAGTTCGCGAAACTTGGCGTAGCTCAGTTCAGCCACTTCGCATTCGGTCTTGGCCCGTACCCAGGCGCTGCGTTCTTTCTCGATGCCGTCCTTTTCGAACAGCCCCATCTCACCGAAGAAATCGCCGGAATTGAGATAGGCGATGATCATCTCGCGGCCGTCATCATCTTCGATAAGGATGGTGACCGAGCCTTTGACGATAAAAAACAAGGTTTCGCCGCGGTCGCCTGCGTAGATGATGGTGCTCTTGGCGGTGTAGCGACGGCGATGACAGTGCGCGAGCAGCTTGTCGATGTTCTTGATTTTTGGTGTAAGAGTTATAGCTACCATGCCC
>JBCECW010000008.1:0-1748 GCA_039207785.1 Pseudomonas sp.
CAAGGCTGGTGTCAGCTACGTGATCATCGGCACCAAGGCCGTAAAACAGCCTGAGTTCGTTGCCGAAGCCTGCAAGGCATTCCCCGGCAAAGTAATCGTCGGTCTGGATGCCAAAGACGGTTTTGTTGCCACCGACGGCTGGGCCGAAGTGAGCACCGTGCAGGTGATCGACCTGGCCAAGCGTTTTGAGGCCGACGGTGTGTCCGCCATCGTTTATACCGATATCGCCAAAGACGGCATGATGCAGGGCTGCAACGTGCCCTTCACCGCAGCCCTGGCGGCGGCCACCAAGATCCCCGTGATTGCCTCGGGCGGTATCCACAACCTGGGCGATATCAAGGCCCTGCTGGACGCCAAGGCCCCTGGCATTATCGGCGCTATCACCGGCCGGGCGATTTACGAAGGCACCCTGGACGTTGCCGAAGCCCAGGCTTACTGCGACGCCTACAACGGCTGAGGACTGACCCATGGCGCTGGCCAAACGCATCATCCCTTGCCTGGACGTCGACAATGGCCGCGTGGTCAAAGGCGTCAAATTCGAGAACATCCGTGATGCCGGCGACCCGGTGGAAATTGCCCGTCGCTACGACGAGCAGGGTGCCGATGAAATTACCTTTCTCGATATCACCGCCAGCGTCGATGGCCGCGACACCACGCTGCATACGGTGGAGCGCATGGCCAGCCAGGTGTTTATCCCGCTGACCGTGGGTGGCGGTGTGCGCACCGTGCAAGATATCCGCAACCTGCTCAATGCCGGCGCCGACAAGGTGTCGATCAACACCGCCGCGGTATTCAACCCCGAGTTCGTTGGCGAGGCCGCCTCGCGCTTTGGGGCCCAGTGCATCGTGGTGGCTATCGACGCCAAGAAGGTGTCGCAGCCAGGCGAAGCCCCGCGCTGGGAAATCTTCACCCACGGCGGGCGCAAGCCCACGGGCCTGGATGCCGTGCAATGGGCCAAGAAGATGGAAGACCTGGGTGCTGGCGAAATCCTGCTGACCAGCATGGACCAGGACGGCATGAAAAACGGTTTCGACCTGGGCGTAACCCGCGCCATCAGCGAGACCGTGGGCATCCCGGTGATCGCCTCGGGCGGAGTGGGCAACCTGCAGCACCTGGCCGACGGCATTCTCGAAGGCAAGGCGTCGGCGGTACTGGCGGCGAGCATTTTCCACTTTGGTGAGTACACGGTGCCTGAGGCCAAGGCCTATATGGCGGCTCGCGGGATTGTGGTCCGTTAAATTCGAGATCTGGATCCCCGCATGCGCGGGGATGACGGTGGTAGCGAGAAAACTCCGTCATCCCCGCGAAAGCGGGGATCCAGAATGTTGTAGCTGCCGCGGCACCACCTGCAAAAACCTCCCCCTTCAAGACGTAGAGATATGGATATGTTCAAACGCCTGCTGCTTGCGCTGGCAAGCACCGTAATGGTGCTCGCTGGCAGTGCTCGTGCCGAAGTAGACCCGGATTTCAGCATGGTGCTGCTGACCGAAAACTTCCCGCCTTACAACATGGCCATCAACGGCAAGAACTTCGCCCAGGAAGACAATATCGACGGTATCGCCGTGGATGTGGTCAAGGAGATGTTCAAGCGCGCCGACATCAAATACAGCCTGACCCTGCGCTTCCCCTGGGACCGTATCTACAAGCTGGCCCTGGAAAAACCCGGCTATGGCGTGTTCGTGACTGCGCGCTTGCCCGAGCGTGAGCAGGCGTTCAAATGGGTCGGCCCTATCGGCCCGGACGACTGG
>JBCECW010000008.1:1758-18679 GCA_039207785.1 Pseudomonas sp.
CGTCCTGGCTAACCTGGACGATGCCCGCAAATACAGCGTGGGTGCGTACAAAGGTGACGCTATTGCCGAATACCTGACCGAACACAAGCTCGAGCCTGTTACCGCACTACGCGATCAGGAAAATGCGCAGAAACTGCGCGACGGTCAGATCGATCTGTGGGCCACTGGCGACCCCGCCGGCCGCTACCTGGCCAAGCAGGAAGGCGTAACCGGTCTCAAAACTGTGCTGCGTTTCAACAAAGCCCAACTGTACCTGGCCCTCAACAAGGAAACCCCGGATGAGGTGGTACAGAAGCTGCAGGGTGCATTGGACAAGATGCGCAGTGAAGGCTTCGTCGACGAAGTCCTCAACAGCTATCTCTAGGAACGATCCGGTCGGGTTACCCCCAGCCCGACCCGCTGTTCCGAACCGCCTATTCAAAAACCAGCGTACCGCCGCAACAGCCACAAGCTCGCCCGGCGGCGACCGACGTTTTTCGAACTACGCCACAACAACAACAGCGGTTTTACCTGCTGCGTAACGGGGGCTCTGCGTGAACGGGTAAAGGCAGTCGGTGTTGCGCTTGCGGCCAGGTCGAGAAGATCGCACACAGGACTTCATCATGCTGAAAGTGTTCACCCGTTCCCTGTTGCTGGGCCTGGCCCTGGCGGCCTCCGCAGCCCACGCCGAATTGCCCTATGGCTACAAGGTGGTGCTGCTGACCGAAAACTTCCCACCCTTCAACATGGCCATCGACGACAAGAACTTTGCCCGTGACGATGGCATCGACGGCATCAGCGCCGAAATCGTGCGCGAAATGTTCAAGCGCGCCGGCATCGAATACTCCCTCAGCCTGCGTTTCCCCTGGGATCGCCTGTACAAGCTGACCCTCGACAAGCCCAACTACGGGCTGTTCTCCACCACCTACACCGAAGAGCGCAAACCGCTGTTCAAATGGGTCGGCCCGCTGGCGAAAACCGGTTGGGTATTGCTGGCCAAACCTGGCAGCACGCTGAAGCTCAACACCCTCAAGGACGCCAGCAAATACACCGTGGGTGCCTACAAGAACGACGCCGTCAGCCAGCACCTGGAAAGCCAGGGCATGGCCCCGGTCAACGCCCTGCGTGACCAGGAAAACGTCAGCAAGCTGATGGAAGGCAAGATCGACCTGTGGGCCACCACCGACCCGGTGGGGCGCTACTTGGCTAAGCAGGAAGGGGTCAGTGGCCTGAGCACGGCCTTGCGCTTTAACGATGCGCAGCTGTACCTGGCGATGAACCTGGATACCCCGGATGAAGTGATCCAGCGCCTGCAAAAGGCCCTGGATGAAATGCGCGCCGACGGGTTTGTCGACGAAGTGACCAAGAACTACCTGTAAATAAAAAAGCCAAGCCCGGAGGGGCTTGGCTTTTGGGATACCTGCTAGATCTTCGCGCCTGGATCCCCGCCTGCGCGGGGATGACGGTGGAGGTTGGAATAACTCCGTCATCCCCGCGCAGGCGGGGATCCAGAATCTCGACCGTGCCGCCGCTCACTCGCTACGCGTAACGTTCAACCCCTTCAACAAACTCAGCGCCTGGCTCAGCTGGAAATCCTGGTCCTGCAGGTTGGCCTTGCCGCTCTGCGCTTTCAGCTCGCTGCTGGTTTTGTCCTTGCCGCCATTGCCGTTGCCCAGGTGCCCGGCCAGGTCGGCTTCCTTGTAGCTTTCGCCGTCGTCTTCGCGGGTGATCTTGGCGCGTGCCACTTCGATATCCGGCACGATGCCCTGGGCCTGGATCGAACGGCCATTAGGCGTGTAGTACAGCGCCGTGGTGATCTTCAGCGCGCGGTCGTTGCTCAGCGGCAGCACGGTTTGCACCGAGCCTTTGCCGAAGCTGTTGGTGCCCATCAGAATGCCGCGTTTCTGGTCTTGCAGGGCGCCGGCGACGATCTCGGAGGCCGAGGCGCTGCCACCGTTGATCAGCACCACCAATGGCACGCCTTCGCTGGCATCGGCCGGGTCGGCAGAGAAACGCAGCTCGGAGTTGGCGATCCGGCCTTTGGTGTAAACGATCAGGCCCTTGGTCAGGAAGTGGTCGGACACTTCCACCGCCGCCTGCAACACGCCGCCGGGGTTGTTACGCAGGTCCAGCACCAGGCCACGGAGCTTCTTACCGCCATTGTCTTTTTTCAGCTTGGCCAGCGCCTTGCCCACTTCGTCGCCGCTGTTGACCTGGAACTGGGTGATGCGCAGGTAGCCATAGCCCGGTTCCAGGGTCTGGCTTTTCACGCTCTTGACCTTGATCACCGCACGAGTCAGTTGCACGTCGAAGGGGTCGCCGCCGTCACGCACCAGGGTCAGGAGGATTTTATCCCCGGCCTTGCCACGCATCTTGTCCACGGCTTCCATCATCGACAGGCCCTTGGTGGGCTCACCGTTGATTTTCACGATCAAATCGCCCGGCTGGATGCCGGCTTTGGAGGCGGGGGTGTCGTCGATGGGCGAGACCACTTTGACAAAGCCATCTTCCAGGCCCACTTCGATGCCCAGGCCGCCGAATTCACCGCTGGTGCTTTCCTGCAATTCGGCGAAGTCTTCCGGGCCCAGGTAGGCCGAGTGCGGGTCGAGGTTGCTGAGCATGCCTTTGATGGCGTTTTCCAGCAGGGTCTTGTCGTCGACCGGTTCCACATAGGCAGCCTTGATGCGGTCCAGCACTTCGGCGAAGGTGCGCAGCTCGTCCAGCGGCAGCGGCGCCTTGGCGCTCGCTGGCGCAGCCGGCACCGTGGTGGTTTCGACGTCGGTGGCGGCGTGCAGGAGCGGGGCGCCGAGCGCCAGCGCGATAGCCAGGGCCAGGGAATTAAGGCGAGACAAATGCGGCATATCGAACGAGCTCCACTATTTAAGAGGTACTGGGCCTATCCCTGCGCCCGACACCATTGCGCGGGGTCGCTGGGGCGACCCTGCTGACGAATCGCAAAATACAGCGCCGGCGTGTCCTGCCCGCCGCTGGTGCCGACAGTCGCTATCGGCTCGCCAGCTTTGACAATGTCGCCGGCGTCTTTCAATAAGCTTTGGTTGTGCCCGTACAGGCTGAGGTAACCATTGCCATGGTCGAGGATTACCAGCAGCCCCGAACCACGCAACCAGTCGGCAAATACCACGCGGCCACCACTGACGGCACGCACCTGGCTGCCGGCAGCGGCGCCGATTAATACGCCGTCCCATGTTGTACGAGCGTCGTCGCCGCGTTGGGTTCCATAGCGCGCCACGATGCGGCCATTGACCGGCCACGGCAATTTGCCCCGGCTGCTGGCAAACGCACCGCTGTAGGTGGCGCCATCGCTGGATACCAGCGGGCCGGACGCGGCCGCTGCAGGCTTTTGCCCGGGGCCGACGCGGCGATTGGCCATGGCCAGCTGCTGTTCTTCCTGGGCACGCTTGCGCGCCTCTTCGGCGGCCTTGGCTTCACGGGCCTGGCGGGCCAGGGTTTCTTCGATGGTTTTCAACACATTGGCCAGGGCGGCCTGTTCCTGCTGGCGCGCCTTGAGTTTCTGGTCGCTGCTTTTCGATTCGCTGTTGAGCTTGGCCAGGGCTTGCTGGCGCTCTTTGCGCACCTGTGCGAGCTGGTCGCGGCGCCCGTCCAGGGCACTTTTGCGCTCGTCCAGCTGGGCCTTTTCGGCGGCGCTTTCACGCTCGACGTTGGCCAGTTGGCGCAGGGTTTCGTTAAAGGTGTTGAGTTGTTCGAGGCGGGCTTGGCTGACGTAGTCGTAGTAGGTGAGGGTGCGGGCGAATTTCTCGGGGTTTTGCTGGTTGAGCAACAGCTTCAAGTATTCCTGTCGCCCGCTCTGGTAGGCCGCCCTGGCCTGGATACCGATCAGCCTCTGCTGCTCGATACGCGCACCCTCAAGTTTTTTTTTCTCACCATCGAGGCGCTGGATCTCGGTCTCGCTGTCCTTGAGCTGCTGCTCCAGGGTCTTGATCTGTTTCTCCAGATCGCCCATTTCGGTTTCGGTGCCGCGCAGCTGCTTCTGGATGCCGGACTTGTCGGCTTCGATTTTCTGCAGCAGCTTTTTCAGCTCGACCACATCTTGCTGGGCCGCATCGAGCTGCTTTTGCGCATCCGCGCGTTCGTCGGCCATGGCTGGGCATAGCAGGCAAGAAAGAACAATGGCGGTCAGGGTGCGAAGCATGGGGCGGGCGATACCGGGACGAAGACGGCCTAGTATGCCCGCGCGGCCCGGCAAAAAAAACGTCCGTACTGCACAGCAGGAACAAATGTATCCAGGCCGCCGCAACACTGTCATGGGAGTGCCTGCAGCCGCGTTAGCCAATCACCCCATACCCCCGCGCCATCAGCGCCGCCAGCAACGGCAACACCAGCAAGCCCAGCAGCTCCAGGCGAATTACCAGCGTCACCCACTTGGCCTGCTGCGCGGTTACCACCGGCACTTCGCCGGCCTTGAGCGCATGGCGCCAGTTGAGAAAGACAAAGGTCGGCACGATGGAGATAAGGCCGATCAGCAAAAACAGCCCGACCTTGGCGTGAAACACGCTGTTGTGCAGGTAGTAATCCAGCCCTTTGCCAAACCACATCACCCGCGCGGCGCCGGTAAACAGCACCAGGCCGGCGGTGGCGCCATAGGCGATATCAATGCGCACCAGGCTGCGCGCCCGGGCCAGGTCCAGCGGCAGCTTGAACAGTTGGTGTTCCAGGGTCAGCAGGGCAAACAAAACAAAAATCGACAGATAGTGCAGGTACGCGGCAATGGCAGCGGCCATGGTGACTCCTCAGGGTTTTTTACGGTTTTGCTGCTCCGCGCTCTGTTGGGCGGATGCGTGGCTCAGTTAAGCGCTTGGCGGCTGTTTTTGCTCTCATAAGCGGCAAATTCCACCCGATTACGGCCATTGCCCTTGGCGTGGTACAGCGCCTTGTCCGCGCGCTTCAAGGCCTGTTCGGGGTTTTCCTGCGGTTCGGCCAGGGCGGTGCCGACGCTGATGGTCAGCGCCAGTTCCACCTCGCCAGCATTGATTGGTGCACGTGCCACCTGGGTACGGATGCGCTCGCCGATGCGCCGCAGCTCGGCTTCGTCATGCACCTGGGTGAGTACCACAAACTCTTCACCGCCACTGCGGGTGACCACATCTTGCGGGCGTACGGCACTGGCGATGCGGCGGGCGCACTCCCACAGCACTTTGTCGCCGGCGTCATGGCCGTGGTTGTCGTTTACCCGTTTGAAATAGTCGAGGTCGCAGAACAGCAATCCCAGTTTCAGCCCGCGCTCTTCGGCCCGGGCCTGCTCGCGGGGCAGGAAATGTTCGAGACCGGCGCGGTTCCATACCTGGGTGAGGTTATCGAGCATGGTCTTGCGCTGCTCGCGGCTCAGGGCGGCCCGCAGCTCCTTGGCGTGTTCGCTCATATGCCGCAGTTTCAGGTAGCCCTCGGCGAGAGTAGCCATGTCCTTGAGGCGTTGTATCTGCTTGCCGTTGAGCTGCTTGGGCTTGGGGTGCAGCAGGCACAGGGTGCCAATGGCATGGCCTTCCTGGGTAAACAGCGGCTGGCCGGCGTAAAAGCGCAAGAAAGGCGGGCTGGTGACGATGGGGTTATCGGCGAAGCGCGAGTCCTGGTGGGTGTCGGGCACCATAAACAGGTCATCCTGCAAAATGGCGTGGCCGCAGAAGGACACATTGCGCGGCGTCTCCGGCACATCCAGGCCCAGTCGGGCCTTGAACCACTGGCGGTCGCGGTCTACCAGGCTGATCAGTACGGTTTTCACCTCGAACATTTCACTGACCACTTTCACCAGTACGTCGAGGTACGGGTCGGCGGGGGTGTCGAGCAATTCCTGATTGTCCAGCACTTCCTGGCGGACTAGCTCGTTAACGTGGAGTTCCGGGCTGAGCATGCGCTGATCCTTCGGGGCTAGGCGAAACGAACCACAAGTCGTGGCGGGTCAGGTGGTAAGCATAGACACCCAAACACAGGCTTCGTAGCAGCATGAAGGAGAGAAAGGCGATCCACAGGCCATGGTTGGCGAAATCGCGCAGCCACCAGGCCAGTGGCAAGGCCAGCAGCACGCTGAGCAGCATGGCATCGCGCATTTCCCGGGCGCGGGTGGCGCCGATAAACAGACCGTCGAGCAGATAGCTCCATACCGCCACCAAAGGCAGCAGGGCCAGATACGGCAGGTAGTGATCGGCCGTGCTGCGTACCGAAGGGATATCGCTTTGCAGGGCGACAAACAGATGGCCGCCCAGGGCAAAAAACAACGCGAACAGCAGGCTGGCGATCAGCGACCAGCCGCCGGCCACCACCAGGCTGCGTGCCAGGGCCTGGCGGTCATGGCTACCGAGGGCATGGCCGCACAGGGCCTCCACGGCATGGGCAAAGCCATCCAGGGCGTAGGCGGTAAGCAGCAGGCCATTGAGCAGAAGGGCGTTGGCCGCCACGGTGTCATCGCCCAGGCGCGTGCCTTGTACGGTGAGCAGGAAAAACACCCCTTGCAGGGCCAGCGAGCGGATAAAGATATCGCGGTTGACGGCCAGCAGCGGGCGCCAGCTTTGCCAGCGGGCCATTGCGGCCCAGTGGGTGCGGCCGGGGTAACGCCGCAATGCGCCGCCGGTCAGGGCCAGGCCGAGCAGGGCGCCGCCCCATTCGCTGAGCACCGCCGCCCGCGCGGCGCCGACCACGCCCCAGTCCAGGCCCAGTACAAACCACAGACTCAGCACGATATTCAGCGCATTGGTGCCCAGCAGGATGGCCAGCGGCGCGCGGGCATTCTGGGTGCCGAGAAACCAGCCGATCAGGGCGAAATTGGCCAGCGCTGCGGGCAGGCCAAACAGACGGGTATGGAAAAAGGCGCGGGTTTGTTCATCGAGTTCGGCGGACGGATTCATCAAATCCAGCGCCAGGTCGCCAAAGGGCAGGGCCAGCAAGCCCAGGCTCAGCGCCAGCAGGACCGCCAATACCAGGCCCTGGATCAGCACCTGGCGCAGCGCGCCGCCATCGGCGCGGCCGCTGGCCTGGGCGGCAAAACCGGTGGTGCCCATGCGCAGAAAACCGAGGATGCCGACGATCATCACATACAGCGTGCTGCCCACCGCGACGGCGCCCAACTGGTGGGCATGGGGCAGATGGCCGACCACCGTGCTGTCCACCAGGGCCACCAGCGGCACGGAGATATTCGACAGGATCATCGGCGCGGCCAGCGCCCAGACACGGTGGTGAGTTGGGGCGTGGGCCCAGGCTTCGCGCAGCATCGGTAGCTCCCTGTGAGCGGCGCAGTATAGCGGGGCATAGGTGCATATATACCGGGTGAATAGAGCCAAATGGTCATTCACGCCAGCGGCGCCTGGCCTACGCTTAATCCATGGCCCCGTTTCCGAGAGGTGCTCGCCATGACCCTAAGAACAAGAAAGTGCTTGATCGCGTTTGGCCTGTTTATGGTGTGCTGCGTCTATGCAGCGGCGGCCATACGGGTGGAGCTGGCGCGCCAAGGGGCACCGGTGGCACAGGTGTCCTGCAAGCAGGACCTGTGCGTGCCGCATACCGGGTGGCTTAGCTCGATGCGTTAAGCGCGCAATTCCCCGACCATCGCTGCCGTCACACTCAACACATCCTTGGCCAGTTGCTTGGAGCGTTTGCCATCCCAGCCGGTTTGCGAGTTAGGGGTGTCGTCGTGGTCTTTGAACGGCATTTCGATGGTGAACGACAGGCAGTCGAACTCCTCACCCACCGCATTGCACGCCAGGGTCATATTGGCGCTACCCGGCGCACTCAGCGGGTAACCAAACTGAGTCTGGAACTCGGCACCCATGGTCACCAAACGCTGGCGAAAGCGGTTTTCCAAGGCGGCGATACGCGGGGTATAGCCGGGGTTGCCTTCGCAGGCAGCGGTAAAGACATGGGGGATTTCTTCGTCGCCGTGGATATCCAGAAACAGGTCCACGCCGAAGTGACGCATCTGCTGCTGGATAAAAAACACCTCGGGGGTTTCCGTCGCATTGGCCGACTGCCAGGCGCGGTTCAAGTCCTTGCCGGCGGCGTTGGTGCGAAGGTGGCCACGGTAGGCGCCATCGGGGTTGGCATTGGGCACCAGGTACAGGTCGGCCTGGCTTAGCAAGGTGTTGATCTCGGCGTCGTCACGCAGCTTGAGGCGCTCGATCAGCCCTTCCATAAACCACTCGGCCATATGCTCGCCGGGGTGTTGCTGGGCAATGATCCAGACCTTGCGCGTGGCGTGCGGGTTACGGCTGATGCGCAGCAACTGGATATCCCGGCCTTCGATGCTTTTGCCGCAGGCCACCAGCTCGGCGTCGGCCTTGAACAATGCCTGGTCGATCAGCCAGTCATGGCGCTCGCGGCTATAGGGCTCGAAGTAGGCGAACCAGATCTGCGCCTGTTCCACCTCCAGGCCAAAACTCAGGGTGCCGTTGGCGTAGGTGCTCGGGACGCGGAACCAGGTCTTGTGGTCGTAGGAGGCGACGGCGTTGTAGCCATCCCAGGCCCAGTTATAGGCCGCGTCGCCGGCATTGATCAGGCTGAAGTCGTAACGCTGGCCGGGGGTAAGGGCTTCGGCCTTGAAGTGAAACCACTGGAAGTGATGGCTGTTGAGGTCTTTGCGTATTTTCAGCAACGGGTGCTGCGGGTTGCTGACGTCGTGGACCTCGATATTACCGCTGTCGAAGTGAGCACTGATTTGCATGGTAAGCCTCTACATCTGTTCGCCGCCCGGAACCGCCGGGCCTATGCCGCCTAGCTTCGCAGCTGAATGCCGGCTTGCAAATTCAGAAGGCGACACAAACGTGCAAGGCAGTCGCCCTAACTGATCAATAGACTGAGCAGCCATAACCCCAGCACCAGCCAGATCAGCCCCAGCACAATGGAGCGGCGCATAAACGCACGCACGGCGCTGTAGAGAAACAGCAGGCCGATGATCAACGCCACGATACTCAGCAGCGACGGTTGGATGCCTAAAGCGCCCGACAGACCATGGAGAAACTGGCTACCGGCATTGCCGATCAGGTGTAGCACGCCGCTCAATGCGTCGACGATAAAGCGGATAACGCTGCCCAGTGCGTGGCCGAGCCAATCGAAAAATCCTTCTACCTGCATGCTCTGTCCTCAGTTGCTGTTCAGGTTGGGCAAGCGCAGCGGCTGGCGGTTCAATCTGACGGTTTGATGCGCAGGTGATGTAACCTGCCCAAGCTACGCTACCGGCCAACCAGGATGAGCAAGCCGTTTTTATGACTTCAGCCGCATTACGTTTGGACACCGCCGTAACGCCCGCGCAGTTGCTTGTCAGCGGTGACTGGACCCTGCCGCACTATAGCCAGCTGACCCGTGACGTGGCGCATATGCGCCCGCAGCTCAGTGGCGATACCCAGGTGCATCTGGCCGAGCTCCAGGCCCTGGATACCTCCGGCGCCGCGCTGCTGGCTGACCTGCTGGGCGCCGAGCGCCTGATCGACCTGGCCGCCAGCGACCCCAGTCTTAACCCCGCCCGCAAGGCCCTGCTCAATTCCGTGGGCAGCGCGCTGCGTGTGTACTGCCAACCAGAAAAACCCAAACCGCGCGCCGGCCTGGCCGATGTACTGGCGCATATCGGTGAGTTTGTCGCCGGCTTGTGGGCACGTGTCGCCGCGCTGCTGGGGTTTATCGGCCTGGTGCTGGAAACCCTGTTGCTCGGCCTGTTTCGTCCGAAGCGGTGGCGGGTGACTTCGCTGGTGGCCAATATCGAACAGACCGGCCTGGATGCCGTGCCCATCGTGGTGCTGCTGACCTTTATGGTCGGCGCCGTGGTGGCGTTTCTTGGCGCCACGGTATTGGCCAACTTCGGCGCCACTATCTATACGGTCAACCTGGTGGCCTTCTCCTTTCTGCGTGAGTTCGGTGTGCTGCTCACCGCCATCCTGATGGCCGGCCGCACCGCCAGCGCCTTTACCGCGCAGATCGGTTCGATGAAGGCCAACGAGGAGGTCGACGCCATCCGCACCCTGGGCCTTAATCCGGTAGAGCTGCTGGTGCTGCCACGGGTGCTGGCGCTGCTGGTGTCGCTGCCGATTCTGACCTTTCTGGCCATGCTCTCGGGCATTCTCGGCGGCGCCGTGGTGTGCCTGCTGGTGCTGAATATTTCGCCGACCATGTACCTCACCATCCTGCAGGGCATTGAGGTGCAGCACCTGCTGGTGGGCCTGGTGAAGGCGCCGGTGTTTGCCTTTCTGATTGCGGTGATCGGTTGCCTGGAAGGTTTCAAGGTCAGCGGCAGCGCCCAGTCGGTGGGCGAACACACCACCTCGGCGGTGGTGCAGTCGATCTTCGTGGTGATTCTGCTGGATGCGGTGGCGGCGATGTTCTTTATGGAGATGGGCTGGTGACAACGCAAAGCGCCTTGATCGAAGTTCGCGACCTGACCAACGCCTTTGGTCCCCAGGTGGTGCACCAGCACCTGGACCTGGATGTGATGCGCGGCGAAATCCTTGGCATTGTCGGCGGCTCGGGCACTGGCAAGTCGGTACTGCTGCGCTCGATTGTCGGTCTGCAGCGGCCCACTGCCGGCAGCGTCAAGGTATTCGGTGAAAACCTGCTGGCCCTGTCGCCGGAAAAGCGCTCACAAGTGGAGCGCCGTTTCGGTGTGCTGTTTCAGTCCGGCGCGTTGTTTTCCTCGCTGACGGTGCTGGAAAACATCGCTCTGCCGTTGATTGAACATGCCGGCCTAAGCCGCGATGAGGCCGAAGACCTGGCGGTGGTGAAACTGGCCCTGGCCGGCTTGCCGGAAACCGCCGCCTACAAATACCCGGACTCGCTGTCCGGCGGCATGATCAAGCGTGCCGCCCTGGCGCGCGCCCTGGCCCTGGACCCGGAAATCGTCTTTCTCGACGAACCCACCGCCGGCCTGGACCCGATCAGCGCCGCGGCCTTCGACCAGTTGATCCTGACCCTGCGCGACGCCCTGGGGCTGACCGTGTTCCTGGTGACCCATGATCTGGACACCCTCTACACCATCTGCGACCGGGTGGCCGTGCTGTCGCAAAAACGCGTGCTGGTGGCCGGCGACCTGACCACCGTGGCCGCCACCCCGGATGCCTGGGTGCATGACTATTTCCACGGCCCGCGTGGCCGTGCCGCGCTGAATGCCAGTGCCCGTACAACGGAGAACAAGTGATATGGAAACCCGCGCCCATCATGTGCTGATCGGCTTGTTCACGGTGCTTGCCGTGGGCGCCGCCTTGCTCTTCGGCCTCTGGCTGGCCAAGTCCTCGGCCGACCGAGAGTTCGCCCTCTACGACGTGGTGTTCTATGAGGCGGTCAATGGCCTGTCGCCGGGCAGCACCGTGCAGTACAGCGGGATCAAGGTGGGCGAGGTGATTGCCCTCAAGCTCGACCCCAAGGACCCGCGCAAAGTGCGCGCGCGTATCCGCGTGGCGGCCGACACCCCGGTCAAGCAGGACACCCACGCCAAGCTGTCATTGGTGGGCATTACCGGCGGTTCGTTTATCCAGATGCACAGCGGTACCCCGGACAGCCCACGGCTGGTGAGCAAAACCGGCAAGGTGCCGGTGATCGTTGCCGACAGGTCGCCGATTACCGCGCTGTTGGCCAGCGGTGAAGACCTGCTGACCAATATCAACAAGCTGGCCGCCAGCGCCAATGCCCTGGTGTCGCCGGAGAACGTGGCGCGTATCAGCCGTACCCTCGACCACCTCGACCAGGTGACCGGCACCGTGGCCGAAGAGCGCGAAGATATGCGCACCATCGTCAAGCAACTGGCCGCCGCCTCGCGCCAGGCCAGCGAAACCCTGGCGCAAAGCAGCAAGGTCATGGCCAGCGCCAACAGCCTGCTTGACCAGCAAGGCCGCGACGCCCTGAACAGCGCCCGCGATGCCATGGCCTCGCTCGACCGTGCGAGCAAAAGCATCGAGCTGCTGCTTAGCGACAACCGCGATTCGCTGGATGCCGGCGCCCAGGGCCTGAGCGCCATCGGCCCGGCGGTGGGCGAGCTGCGCGAAACCCTGAGCAGCCTGCGCGCCATTACCCGACGCCTGCAGGAAGACCCGGCCGGCTACCTGCTGGGCGGTGAGAAGAACAAGGAGTTCCAACCATGAGTGCACGTCTGCATCGCCCCCTGCTGGCCCTGGGCGTACTAAGCCTGCTGGCAGCCTGCTCGATTCTGCCCAAGAGCGAGCCGAGCACCGTCTACCAGCTGCCGGCGGTGCCAGCAGCCAGTGCCACTGGCAGCGCGCCGGTGAACTGGTCGCTGCGGGTGGCCAAGCCGCAGGCAACCATGGCCCTGGACAGCCCACGGATTGCCGTGGTGCCCGAAGGCAGCGTGATCAGCAATTATCAGGGCGCGCGCTGGAGCGATAACGGCCCGGTGCTGCTGCGCAACCGCTTGCTCGATGGCTTCCAGGCCGATGGTCGTGTCCAGGCATTGAGCAGTGACGATGCCCAGTTGCAGGCCGACCTGGTGCTAGTCAGCGACCTGCGTGCATTCCAGAGCGAATACCGCAACGGCCAGGTCACGGTGGTGGTGCGCCTGGATGCGCAGCTGGTCAATGCCGCCAGCCGCAAGATCCTCGCCGCGCGCCGCTTCGATGTGCAGCAGGCCGCTGGCAGTGCCCAGGTCGCCGATGTAGTGCGCGCGTTCGGGTTGGCCAGCGATACCCTCGATAGCCAACTGGTGCCGTGGGTGGTGCAGGAGGGGCAGCGCAGCCAGCGTCCCTGACGAGCGGTAGGGGGGAATACAGGGGCGGGGCTAAAGTCGGTTATACCGGCAGTCGATATGTACAAAACACGTCGTCATAAGAACGTAGCTTTCTGACCAATATGTCAGATGTTTTGTATACAATCTTTCGCCGTCTCCCCCTTTCCGCTCACACAGGTAATCGCCGATGCGCCTTTGGCAACGCAGTATTCAGTGGCAACTGATCCTCAGCATGGGCGCCGCCCTGCTGGCGAGCATTCTGATTGTTGTTGGCATCTATGCCGCCGTGGTCAACCGCCTGGCCGAGAGGGCCCTGGTTGACCAAGCCTTGCCGGCCAGCGTGGCCGCCATTGGCAATGACCTGGAACGGATTCTCACCGAACCCTTGACCGCCGCCGGCGCCATTGCCGAAAACACCCTGGTCAAGGACTGGCTGAGCAACGGCGAAGACCCGGCCCAGCAAGAGGCCTTCCTGCGTTACCTCAAGGGTGTGCAGACCCAGCAAAAAGCCCTCACCACCTTTATTGTCGCCAGCGACAGCGGCCACTACTTCACCGAAACCAAGCTCGACCGCACGCTTACCCGCGGCCCGGCGGAGAACGGTTGGTTCTATGGCTTTGTCGACGGCAGCGAAAACCGCGTGGTGCAGATCGACACCGACAAATCCACCAACCAGCCCACCCTGTTTATCAACCAGCGCATCAGTGCCAACGGCAAGACCCTGGGTCTGGCCGGCCTGGGCTTTGGCTTGCAGGCCATGTCGGACCTGGTGCGCAACTTTCACTTCGGCAAAAGCGGGCGCATTTTCCTGGTCAGCGCCGACGGCAAAGTGAAAATCCACCCGCAATCCGAATTCAACGACACCCGTCAGCTCAGCGACCTGCTGGGCCGCGACGCCGCCGCCAAGCTGCTGCTGGATAACGGCAAGGCCGTGAGCTTCCAGCGCGACGGCGAAGACTACCTGGCCCTGGCGCAGCCGCTGAAAACCCTTGGCTGGTTGCTGGTCAGCGAAGTGCCGGAAGCGGAAATCTACGCCGAGGCCAACCAGGCGCTGGTCACCAGCAGCCTGATTGGCTTGCTGGTGGCGCTGTTCTCCCTCGGCCTGGTGGTGTTGCTGGCCCGTGGGCTGGTTCGGCCGATCAAGCAGGTGACCGATGCGCTGGTGGAAATCGGCGGCGGTGGCGGCGACCTGACGCGCCGCCTGGACGAATCCCGCCAGGACGAGCTGGGCGACCTGGCCCGTGGTTTCAACCGGTTTATTGGCAGCCAGCGCGACCTGATCAGCGCCGTGCTGGCCACCAGCGGCAAGCTGCGCACCGCCGTGGGCCAGGTGGCCACCGTGGTGGAAAACACCGCCGGGCGAGCCGGGCGGCAGCATGAAATGACCGATATGGTCGCCACCGCTGTGCACGAGATGGGCCTGACCGTGCAGGAAATCGCCCGCAATGCCAGTAACGCCGCCAGCACCTCGGCCAATGCCCGCGACGAAGCGGTGCAGGCGCGGCAGGTGGTGGGGGGCTCGATCAAGCAGATCGAGAAAATGTCCGGGGATATCGGCGAGGCTTCGGAGGCGGTCAGCGAGCTGGCCAATGAAGTGGCGTCGATCGACCAGGTGTTGTCGGTGATCCGTGGCATTTCCGAACAAACCAACCTGCTGGCCTTGAACGCCGCCATTGAAGCGGCCCGTGCCGGGGAAATGGGCCGGGGCTTTGCCGTGGTAGCGGACGAGGTGCGCACCCTGGCCAGCCGTACCCAGGCGTCCACCGGTGAGATCCAGCAGATGATCCAGCGTCTGAAAACCGGGGCGCAGACCGCAGTGAGCTCCATGCAGGCGGGGCAGGCCGCGACCGGCGATGGCGTGCAGTCCAGCCAGCGTACGGGCGAGTCCTTGGGCTCGATTACCGCGCAGATCGAGCGCATCAGCGATATGAACACCCAGGTGGCGGCGGCGACCGAAGAGCAGTCGTCGGTGACTGAAGAGATCAACCGCAATGTGCAGGGCATTGCCGACCTGGCCCATGCCACTTCGGACGAGGTGCAAGGGTGTCGGCAGGATTGCCAGACGTTGCTGGGGTTGGCGGATGATCTTGGCAAGCAGATGGGGAGTTTTAGGCTGTAACCGCTGCCCTCACCCCCAGCCCCTCTCCCGCAAGCGGGAGAGGGAAGCTAAGCGGTGACTCGGTCCGCCCCCTCTCCCGCTTGCGAGAGAGGACTGGGGTGAGGGTTTTAAGCGTTAAGCGCCGAGCAAACTCTGCCCACACACGCGCAACACCTGCCCCGTCACCGCGCCGCTGGTGGGCTGGGCAAACCAGGCAACCGTCTCGGCCACGTCCTGTGGCAAGCCACCTTGGCCCATCGAACTCATGCGCCGCCCGGCCTCGCGAATGGTCAGCGGAATGGCGGCGGTCATCTGCGTTTCGATAAAGCCTGGCGCCACCGCGTTGATACTGATGCCGCGCTTGGCCAGCGCCGGCGCCCAGGCATTGGCCAGGCCGATCAGCCCGGCCTTGCTCACCGCATAGTTGCTCTGGCCCATATTGCCGGCGATACCGCTGATGGAGGCGAGCAATACCACGCGCCCATCGTCATGCAGCTTGCCGCCGTCCAGCAGCGCCTTGGTCAGCACTTGCGGGGCGTGCAGGTTGACGTCAATCACCGAGTCCCAAAACGCCTCGCTCATCTTCGCCAGGGTTTTATCGCGGGTGATACCGGCGTTATGCACCAGGATATCCACGCCATCGGGCAGCGCCGCCAGCAGTTGTTCGGCGGCATCGGGCGCACAGATATCCAGCGCCACACTGCGGCCACCCAAACGCGCGGCCAGGGCGTCGAGGGCTTCCTTCATCGGCGGTACATCCAGCAGCACCACATTGGCGCCATCGCGGGCCAGGGTTTCGGCAATCGAGGCGCCGATACCACGGCTGGCGCCGGTGACCAGCGCCGTCTTGCCACCCAGTGGCCGGCTCCAGTCATTGACCTGGGTGGCGCAAGCGCCGAGGCGCACCACCTGGCCCGAAACATAGGCGCTCTTGGGCGAGAGGAAAAAGCGCAGCGCGCCTTCGAGCTGGTTTTCCGCACCCTTGGCCACATAGAGCAATTGCACCGTGCCGCCGCGACGGATTTCCTTGCCCAGCGAACGGGTAAAGCCTTCCAGGGAGCGTTGCGCACTGGCGGCGAACGGGTCTTTCAGCGACTCGGGCGGGCGGCCCAGCACCACTACATGGGGACACAGGTCCAAACCCTTGAGCGCCGGCTGGAAGAAGGTTCGCAGCTGGTCGAGCTCGTCGGTGCTGCTGATGGCGCTGGCGTCGAAAATCAGCGCCTTGAGCTTGGGCCCGTGTTCGGCGGTCCAGCGTGGCAGGCCGAACAGCCCGTCTTCGTTGGCAAAGGCCTGGTCGGTCAGGCGATTGAGGCTGGCACTGGCCGCTTCGGCCAAGACGCCGCCGCTGATCAACAGCGCGCCCTCTACTGGCCGCATACGGCCGGCGGTCCAGCGCTCCAGGCGTACCGGCGCGGGCAGCCCGAGGGCGCCGACCAGGCGACGGCCAGTGGGGGAGTTGGCGAAGTTCAGGTAACGGTCAGACATGGCAGAAGGCTCCAGCAGGAGAGGCAAATGTAGGCCCACTCTACGCAGACCGACAGCCAGCGCAATTGACCGCGCCGCTTGTGCGGCTGGCAAGGCGGCCAATGCGACAAGTTAATGGCAAGCTAGTCTTGTCGCCACGTATCGTTCAAGGAGTTCTACATGACCCAGCTGCGCCGAGTCGCCATTGTTGGCGGTAACCGAATTCCCTTTGCCCGTTCCAACACCGTATACGCCACCACCAGCAACCAGCAGATGCTCACCGCCGCCCTCGAGGGCCTGATCGAGCGCTACAAGCTGCATGGCGAAACCATCGGCGAAGTGGTGGCCGGCGCCGTGCTCAAGCACTCGCGCGATTTCAACCTGACCCGCGAATGTGTGCTCGGCTCGCGCCTGGCGCCGGAGACGCCGGCCTACGACATCCAGCAAGCCTGCGGCACCGGCCTGGAAGCGGCGATTCTGGTGGCCAATAAAATCGCCTTGGGGCAGATCGACAGCGCCATTGCCGGCGGCGTGGACACCACTTCCGATGCGCCAATTGGCGTTAACGAAGGCCTGCGCAAGATTCTGCTGCAAGCCAACCGTGGCAAAACCACCGGCGACAAGATCAAGGCCCTGCTGCAGATTCGCCCGCGCCACCTGGCCCCGCATATTCCCCGTAATGGTGAGCCGCGCAC
>JBCECW010000008.1:18689-19650 GCA_039207785.1 Pseudomonas sp.
CGCCCTCGACGCAGGAGCCCCGCACGGGGCTCTCGATGGGCGAGCATTGCGAGCAGATGGCGCAAACCTGGTCCATCCCACGGGATGAACAAGACCAACTGGCCGTCGCCAGCCACCAGAAACTGGCGGCGGCTTATGCCGAAGGCTGGCAAGACGATTTGCTCACGCCGTACCTGGGCCTGACCCGCGACCAGAACCTGCGCGCCGATATCAACCTGGAAAAGCTCGGCACCCTGAAGCCGGTGTTCGACAAAGGCCCGCGCGGCACACTGACGGCGGCCAACTCCACGCCGCTGACCGATGGCGCCTCGGTGGTGCTGCTGGCCAGCGAAGAATGGGCCAAGGCCCGTGGCCTGCCGATCCTGGCGTATTTCCGTGATGGCGAAGCGGCGGCGGTGGACTTCGTAAACGGCAAGGAAGGCCTGCTGATGGCGCCGGTATACGCCGTTCCGCGCCTGCTCAAACGCAACGGCCTGACCCTGCAAGACTTCGACTTCTACGAAATCCACGAAGCCTTCGCCGCGCAGGTGCTGTGCACCTTGAAGGCCTGGGAAGACCCCGAGTACTGCAAAACCCGCCTGGGGCTCGATGGCGCGCTGGGTTCGGTAGACCGCAGCAAGATGAACGTCAAAGGCAGCTCGCTGGCTGCTGGCCACCCGTTTGCCGCGACCGGCGGACGGATTGTCGCCAACTTGGCCAAGCTGCTGTCGGTGGCCGAAAGCGGGCGCGGTTTGATCTCGATTTGTGCCGCCGGTGGGCAAGGTGTGACTGCAATCATCGAAAAGTAATCTAACCCCTGCCGACACAATTCAGCGTGTCGGCAGGATGTAGCAACTCCGTGATTCTCTTCCCCGTAAGAGCAGCGGCATCGTTTTAGAACGATGCCGTTTTTTTTGCCTGCAGAAAGTCAAAGGCCCCTCTCCCCAGCCCTCTCCCGCAAGCGGGCGAGGGGGCTGATCGG
>JBCECW010000009.1:0-9063 GCA_039207785.1 Pseudomonas sp.
CTGCTGACGGGCGTGGACTACAACTACGGCAAATACGAGCAGTACCAGGCGCTGAATTTCGTCGGCGAAACCTTCGATCTGTTCAACCCGGTGTATGGCAATCCGCTGACCTTGTTCCCTTTCAGCAGCAACAAGATCGAGCAGACCATGTCGCAAACCGGCGTGTACCTGCAGGATCAGCTCAAGTTCGACCAGTGGGTGTTTTTGCTCGGCGGCCGGTACGACTGGGCCTTCGACCAGAATGACGGACGCTCGCCGCAAACCCAGAAGGACGAGAAATTCAGCGGCCGGGCCGGCATCGTCTACCTGTTTGAAAACGGCATCGCGCCTTATGTCAGCTACAGCGAGTCGTTTCTGCCCGTGGTGGGCACCACTATCGACAACAGCCAGCTCGATCCGGAAACCAGCAAGCAGTACGAACTGGGCGTGAAGTACGAGCCGCCGGGCGGCAACAGCCTGTACACCGTGGCGCTGTTTGACCTGACCCGGCAGAACGTCACTGAAAGCGTCGCCGGTTTCAGTCGCCAGGAAGGCGAGGTGCGCTCCAAGGGCGTGGAGCTGGAAGGCAAGACCGAGATCACCCAGGGCCTGAACCTGATCGGCAGCTACACCTGGAACGACGTTGAGGTCACCGAGTCCGAAAGCGGCAACAAGGGCAATACGCCATTCCGTGTGCCGGAACATATGGCCTCGCTATGGGCGGACTACATCGTGCAAGGCGGGATGCTCGAAGGTCTGCGTATCGGCGCTGGCGCGCGTTATGTGGGCAGCACCTTTGGTGACTCGGCCAATAGCTTCAAGGTGGACCACTACAGCGTGGTCGACGCCTTGGTCAGCTATCAGTTGGGCAAGGTGGATGCGGCGCTCGATGGGGTCGAGGTGTCCCTCAATGCCAGCAACCTGTTCGACAAGGAATACGTCGCCGGTTGCTTCAGCACCTTTGGTTGCCAGTACGGCCAGCAACGCACCGTATACGGCACCGTGGCTTACAACTGGTAAGCCACGGTACTCGCCCGGTTATTGTCGATGGGCCGCAAAGCCGCGTTGGCCCTCGGCAATAGTGGGGCGCAAGGTCAGTGCGGGAATCTCGTAATCGCCGGCGTTCTGTTGGCGAAAGGCAATGGCCGGGGTGCTGTGCAAGGTATCCAGGCGTTGCCCCAGCTCACAGCAGGCGGCGTCGAATGCGGCGGCGTCGACCCGGCTGCTGCGGTAGAGCAAGAACGGTGGCAGCACCTCGAAGCCGGGGTAGAACAGCATGCCGTGCTGGATAGGGAAGAGCAGGTCGTCCATCGGCCCGTTGATGCCGCGCTCGCTGTAGTGCGAGGCCCAGCCGCCGGTGGTTACCACCAGCATGGCGCGCTTGCCGGCCAGGTTGCCCTCGCCATAGCGGTCGCCCCAACGGGCGTCGGAGTGTTCACCCACGCCGTAGCCAAACCCATAGGCATACACTCGCTCGAACCAGCCTTTGAGAATGGCCGGCATCGAAAACCACCACAGCGGAAACTGGAAAATCACTGTATCGGCCCAGCGCAGTTTGTCCTGCTCGGCCTCGATATCGGCCGCCTGGCGGCCGGCGGCGAAGGCGTGCTTGGAGTCTTTGCTGGCGTCGAAGCGGGTGCCGGGTTGCCAGTCCAGGTTGTCGCCACCGTCGAGCGTGGCTTTCCATTGCATGGCGTATAGGTCGGACACCTGCACCTGATGGCCAGCTTGTTCCAGGCGGGCGACGGCGAAGTTTTTCAGCGCGCCATTGAGTGAGGTGGGTTCGGGGTGGGCATACACATACAGAATGTTCATGGGGCGATCTCCAGGGTTGATGGCGCTATGCTCGGCGTCTGCCTGGTATAGTGGAAATGAATATCTGAAATTCCAGGTATAGCCATGAATAATCTGCGTCGTATCGACCTCAACCTGCTGTTGACCCTCGATGTGCTGCTGGCCGAGCACAATGTCACCCGTGCGGCCCAGCGCCTGAATTTTTCCCAGCCCTCCATCAGCGTGCACCTGGCCAAGTTGCGCGAGATTTTCGCCGACCCGCTGTTGCTGCCGGGCCCGCGGGGTATGCGCCCGACCGCCCGTGCCGAAGAGCTGCGCGGGCCATTGCGCGATGCCTTGGCCGCACTGGAACAAGTGGTGGCGCCGACCAGCCCGTTCAACCCGGCTGCGGCCGAGCACACCTGGCAACTGGCTGTATCGGACTATGGCGAGCTGACCGTGGTGCAGCCGGCCCTGGGCCGCTTGTTGCTGACCGCGCCCAATACTCGCATGGCGCTGCTGGCCCTGGCGCCGGCACGCATGGCCAAGCAGCTGGAGCAGGGCGAGATCGACCTGGCGTTGCATACCGCCCACGATTCGCCAGCGAACCTGCGCCACCGTGTGTTGTTCAAGGAGCGCTATGTACTGGCCTGCCGCGCCGATCACCCACGGCTAAAACGTCGGCCGAGCCTGGCGCAGTTCTGCAAGCTTGATCATGTGCTGGTATCGCCGGCCGGCAGTGGTTTTGTCGGGGTGACCGATGAGGCATTGGCCCAGGTGGGGTTGAGCCGTCGCGTGGTGTTGTCGGTGCCGCGTTTTCAATCGGTGCTCGCGGTGCTGACCAGCACGGATCTGGTATCCATGCTGCCGGAGCGATTGGTGCAGGGGAATCCGGCGCTACGGGTATACGAGCCGCCGGTGGCCGTGCCGGGGTTCGAGCTGGCCATGCTTTGGCACGAGCGTTCGCACCGCGATCCGGCGCATCAGTGGTTGCGCGAGCAGTTGGTTAGATAGAGGAGGGGAAGCGGCCAATCCGCGCCACCAAACGGCGCGGGTTGGCCGGTCGCTCAGCGAGCCGCCTTCTTGGCAGCACCACGCGGCAAGCGATTGCGGCCGGGCATTTGCGCGAGACGTTGTTGCCATTCCGCACGCGGGCTCAGGCGTGGGGTGGCTTGAGCAGCTAGCGCCTGGGCCTCAGCTTCGGCAGCCGCCGCTTTGGCGGCTTTGGCAGCAGCACGCAGTTCAGCCAGGGATGGGGTTTTACGCGCCGGCTCGCTGGCGGCTTTTTCCACCGCGCGAAGGCAGAGTTTGCATGAAACCTGGGCTACGTCCTGAGTGGTTTCCAGGCTGGCGCCTGTGCGGCCACAGGCAATCGTTTCCGCTGACGCGCTGTAGTGAATGGCCAATGGAGTTTCTCCTGCATTTACGGGGCGGCGGATTTTACACAGTCATCGGGCAAAGGGAGAAACCGCCAGGCAAAAAGCCGCGCAAATAAGTGGAATCAATGCCTGGCACCTCGCTCTGATGCAGCTATGGCGCGGGTCCAGGCTAAAAACGGTCGCTCGTCGCCGGCCGCCAGCGCCCAGGCGCGGCTGGTTTTTTTTGCTGGTAGCATTCGGCCACCTTTTCTTCCTTACGCACTGCGAGAGCTGTTATGAGTGCCCACCTGCTTGCCCATTCGAGCGCCGACGTTAGCGCGGCCGACCTCGACCGCTCCGATATCGAGCTGCTGCACAGCATCAGCGTCGAGCTGATTGGCGAGCAAGACCGCGAGGCGCTGTACGGCAAGATCGTCAAGGCAGCGGTGTCGATCACCGGCTCGCAGTTCGGCACCATGCAGTTGCTGTGTCCGCCCGACCACCCGAGTGGTCATCCCGGCGAATTGCAACTGCTTAGCGCCCATGGCCTGGACCAGGAAGCCGTGGGCTTCTGGAAATGGGTGCCAGCGACCGCCTACAGCAGTTGTACCCAGGCGCTGAAAATGGGCGAGCGGGCGATTATCCCGGACTTTGAACTGTGGCCCGAAATCGCTGGCACGGAAGACCTGTTGGCCTTTCGCCGCGCCGGCATTCGCTCGGCACAGACCACGCCACTGCGTTCGCGTAACGGCAACCTGCTGGGAATGATGTCGACCCATTGGAACGAACCCCATCAACCTTCGGAGCGCGACCTGCGCTTGCTGGATATTCTCGCGCGCCAGGCTGCCGACCTGCTGGAACGCACCACCGCCGAGGAGTCGTTGCGCCAGGCTGAGGCCGAGCTGCGCCGCCTGAACGAAACCCTGGAACAACGGGTGGCCGAGCGCACGGCCAAGTTGATGCAGGCCGAAGAAAAGCTGCGCCAATCGCAGAAGATGGAAGCGGTCGGGCAACTGACCGGCGGCCTGGCCCATGACTTCAATAATCTGCTGGCGGGCATTTCTGGCGCGCTGGAATTGATGAACAAGCGTTTTGCCCAGGGGCGCCTGAGCGAGATCGACAAATATATGAGCGCCGCCCAGGGCGCGGCCAAACGGGCAGCGGCGCTGACCCACCGCCTGCTGGCCTTCTCCCGCCGGCAAACCCTGGAACCCCGGCCCACCAACGTCAACACCCTGATGTACGGCATGACCGAGCTGATCCAGCGCACCGTGGGCCCGGCCATCGTCGTGGAAACCCTGGGCGCCAGCGACCTGTGGCCGGCCTTTGTCGATGCCAGCCAATTGGAAAACGCACTGCTGAATCTATGCATCAATGCCCGCGATGCCATGCCCGATGGCGGCCGCATTACCCTGGAAACCGCCAACCATTGGCTGGACGCCGAGGCCGCGCGCGCCCATGAAATTCCGGCCGGGCAGTACCTGTGCCTGAGCGTCAGCGATACGGGCAGCGGTATGTCGCCCGAAGTCATGGCCCATGTGTTCGAGCCGTTTTTCACCACCAAGCCCATCGGCCAGGGCACGGGCCTGGGGCTGTCGATGATCTATGGCTTTGCCCAGCAGTCGGGCGGGCAGGTGCGCATCGTTTCCAGCGTTAACCAGGGCACCACGGTTTCTATTTATCTGCCACGCCATAACGGCGCTGCGCCCCATGAAGAACAGGCGGCGGACGAAACCGGTGTGGCCGCCGCGCAGCGTGGTGAAACCGTGTTGGTGGTGGACGATGAACCCACCGTGCGCATGCTGCTGGCCGATGTATTGGGCGAGCTGGGCTACCTGGTGATCGAAGCCGCCGACAGCGTGGCAGGGCTGAAACTGCTGCGCTCGGATGTGCATATCGACTTGTTGATCACTGACGTCGGCTTGCCCGGCGGCATGAATGGTCGGCAGATGGCTGATGCCGGGCTGGCGCTGCGCCCGCAGCTGAAAACCTTGTTTATCACCGGCTACGCCGAAAACGCGGCCATCGGCATGGGCCAGTTGCAGCCGGGTATGCAGGTGCTGACCAAACCCTTTGCGGTAGATGCCTTGACCGTAAGGGTGCGCGAGCTGCTGACCCACGGCTAGCCTCGCGCGTAGTTGCAAATAGATTGCAAATGCACAGCTGTTTCACGAAAATGCGAAACATTGCTAAATACAAGTAGTGTGCATTGTGCATGGCTGACCTGCGCCTCACATCCCAAGACCCCTTCCATAGCCTCTACGCGGAGAACCACCGCTGGTTGCAGGCGTGGTTATTGCGTCGTCTGGGTTCCCATGCCGATGCCGCCGACTTGGCGCAAGACACCTTTCTATGCACGCTTAAATCCCAGCAAGCCGCCAGTATCGAAGAGCCGCGCGCCTTTCTCTGTGTCGTGGCCAAGCGCGTGTTGTGTTCATTCTGGCGGCGCAATGAACTGGAGCGCGCCTACCTCGAGGCCATCGCCGGCCTACCTGAAGCCGTGGTGCCCTCCGAAGAAGAATTCGCGCTGCTGCGCGAAGCCGTAGCTACCATCGACGCCATGCTCAACGACTTGCCCAACACCGTGCGCCAGGCCTTCTTGCTTAATCGCCTGGAGGGCCTGACCCATCAGCAGATCGCCGAGCAGATGGGCGTATCGCTGGCCACCGTGGAGCGCTGGATCAAGCGCGCCGTCACCCAGTGCTACCTGGCCACGTTGCGATGAACGCCGAACACCCCAGCCTGACGCCAGCGATCAAGGCGGCCATTGAATGGCTGGTGTTTCTCGATTCCGGCCGCGCCGATTTCAGCGACCAGCAGCGCTTTAGCGCCTGGCTGGCGGCCGACAGCAGCCATCGCCGCGCCTGGGAAACCGTGGCCGGCGCCGTGCAAACCCCGTTTGCGCAATTGGCCGATGCCCAGCGGCAGTTGCCGGGCAGTGCCCAGGCCACGGCACGGGTGTTGCGCGGTTCGGGTATTTCCCAGGAGCGCCGGCGCTTATTGCGCGGCGGCGTGGCGCTTGCCTTGCTGGCCGGTGTGCCGAGCGTGCTGACCCTGCAACGGCGTATGCCGCTGGAAGGCTTGTTCAGTGATATCTACAGCGGTACCGGCGAGCGCAAGCAGGTGCCATTGGCCGACGGCAGCCAGCTGACCCTGAATGCACGCACCACCGTCAATCTGCGTTTTACCCCCGAGCTGCGCCAGGTGTCGTTGCTGCAAGGTGAGATCAGCATCCGCGCCCTTGCCGATGCCCAGCGGCCTTTCGAAGTACTCACTGCCCAGGGCCGGATCAGCAGCGGTGCCGCACGTTTTGTGGTGCGCCAGATGGGCGAGCAAACGCTGGTCAGCGTGCAGGAAAACAGCGTGCAGGTAAGCGGCTTGGGCGGTCAGCTCAGCCAGGTCAACAGCGGCCAGAGCCTGCTATTCAACCGCACCGAACTGTTTGCCGTGGGCGCCAGCCATGCCCGCGAGGATGCCTGGCTGGAAGGGCGTCTGGATGTGGACGATGAATCCCTCGGCGCCGTGGTCGATGCGCTGCGCCCCTATCGCTATGGCTTGTTGCGGGTGTCACCAGCGGCCGCCGGCCTGCGGGTATTTGGCGTGTTCCCGCTGGATGACAGCGACCGCACGTTGCAGTCCCTGGCCCAGGTGCTGCCGATTACGGTCAAGCACTACGGCCCGGTCACCCTGATCGATATGGCCTAAGCAAACAATATTTCTAAAGGCGTGAGGGGGTTTTCTCGCTCATGCGACATAGCAGGAAATCTCCCTTATCTCCTGCAAGGAAAGTCCCTCCCATGCGTTCTTATTCCCCTCGCGTTGCGCGCTTGGCCATGGCGGTTGCTTTGGCGTTTTCCGGCGGCCTCACCAGCCTGAGCCCGGCCCTGGTCCACGCCGAAGAAACCCTGCAACGCTATGACCTGGCCGCCATGCCGCTGGAGCAGGCATTGCGCCAGATTGCCCGGCAGAGCGGGCGCAGCATTGTCGCCGACCCGGCGCTGGTGCGCGGCCGCACAAGTGCTGCGGTGCAGGGGGAATTCAGCGCCGAGGCCGCCGCCCAGCAGGCCTTGAGTGGCAGTGGCTTGTCCTTGCGCGTCACTGCCAACGGCACCCTGACCGTGGAGAAAATCGACGCCGCGGCCGACGCCCTGCAACTGGGCGCCGCCAGCATCGACGGCACCCAGCAGCAAACGGCCTTCGAGCCGGTGCCGGGCTACTTCGCCAGCAATGCCAGCAGCGCGACCAAAACCGACAAGCCGATCCTGGAAACCGCGCAAGCCATCAGCGTGGTTACCGCCGAGCAGATCGCCGACCGCAAAGTCGACCGTGTAGAAGACGCCGTGGCCTACGCCTCCGGTGTGCGCGTAGGCGCCTCGGGCCTGGACCCGCGTTTTGACATGATCAGCATCCGCGGCTTTACCACCACCGAAAGCGCCGACTTCCTCGATGGCCTGCGCCAGCCTGGTAGTGGCTGGTTGTCGCTGCCATCGGTGGAGGCCTATAGCCTGGAGCGTATCGAAGTACTCAAGGGCCCGGCCTCGGTGCTGTATGGGCAAATCAGCCCCGGCGGCATGGTTAACCGCGTAAGCAAGCGCCCAAGCCTGCTGGCGAAAAATGAAGTGGAAGTACAGGCCGGCAACTACGACCACAAGCAAGGCCAGTTCGATATCGGCGGCAAGCTGGACGAGGAGGGCGATGTGCTGTTCCGCGCCGTGGGCCTGTACCGCGATGCCGAGTATTCCATCGAGCAGATGGACAACAACGCCCGCCTGCTGGCCCCTTCGCTAAGCTGGCAGATCGACCCCGACACCAAGCTGACCCTGCTGGCCCAGTACGAAGAGCGCCAGACCGCAGGCTCGCCGATGCTCTATAGCGAAAACGGCCACCTGACCAACTTCTGGCCTGGCGACGAGAAGTTCGACAAGCTGCAACAGCGCAAATCCACCTTCGGCTACGAGTTCGAGCACACGTTTAACGACACCTTCAGCTTCCAGCAGAACCTGCGCTACTCGAAGCTCAACACCACCAACCAATACCTGAGCCTCGACGACACCAGCGACCCGAGCAACTTCACCCGCACCTCCGCTGGCAGCTACGAGGATATGACCTCGCTGTCCACCGATACGCGCCTGTTGAGCCACTTTGCTACTGGCGAGCTGAATCACACCCTGGTCACCGGCCTGGACTACGCCTGGCTCGACACCGATTTGCTCTACGCCACCGGCAGTGCGCCGTCGATTGACCGCAGCAATCCCGACCATCACCAATATGTGCCGCGCCCGGACTTCGTTTGGGTCGACCGCGACGGCCTGGAATTCCGCAGCGGCGTGTATGCGCAAGACCAGATGGAGCTGGGCAACTGGCGTCTGTCCGCCGGCCTGCGCCGTGACTGGGTACATCAACGCTCCAATGGCATGGAATGGCTGTCGGAGATCGAAGAAACCAAGATCACCAACTCGAAAACCACCGGTTCGGTGGGCGTGCTCTACCTCTTCGACAATGGCCTGGCCCCGTATGCCAGCTACGCCACTTCGTTCCTGCCACAAAGCGGTAGCCCGGCAGGCGGCGGCACCTTCAAACCCACCGAAGGCAAGCAATACGAGATCGGCCTCAAGTACCAGCCGCCGGGCACCACCACCATGCTCACCGGCTCGCTGTACCACCTGACGCAAACCAACGTGCTGACCAAAGACCTGGCCAATATCGACTTCCAGGTGCAGAAGGGCGAGCAGGTCAACAAAGGCCTGGAGCTGGAAGCGGTGTCCGACCTGACCGACCGCCTGAGCATGACCGCCAGCTACAGCTTTACCGATGCGGAAATCACCAAGGACGCCGAATACAAAGGCAAAAAGCCGATCAACGTACCGCGTCAACTGGCTTCCATGTGGCTGGACTACAAGCTGCCCATGGGCCTGGGTTTTGGTGCCGGCGCGCGCTATACCGGCAGCACCTA
>JBCECW010000009.1:9073-9494 GCA_039207785.1 Pseudomonas sp.
CTACAGCGACGATGCCAACACCGAGAAAAACGAGGACTACACCCTGTTCGACGCTGGCGTGCACTACGACTTTGGCGCCAGCCTGGATGGCGTACGCCTGGCCCTTAACGCCCGTAACCTCACCGATCGCCGCTATATCAGCTGCGAGGGCACCTATTGCTACCGTGGCGAAGCCCGCAGCGTGGTCACCAGCCTGAGCTACAGCTGGTGAGCCGCCTAAGCTGGCTGCAGCGCGCAGCACTGGCCGTCGGTTTGCTGGCCCTGGGCACTGCCCAGGCCGAGCCGGTCACCCTGGACGGCACCGAACAGTGGCAAATGAAAAGCGCCGAAGGGCGCGACTACCGCATCATGATCAGCCTGCCGGAGGGCGAGGTGCCCTATACCGGCGGCTATCCGGTGGTGTACGTGGTCGACGGCAACG
>JBCECW010000009.1:9504-19377 GCA_039207785.1 Pseudomonas sp.
CCGTCAATGCGGTCGCGGCTTTTGCCCTTGTGGAACGCCTTGTTCCCGGCCTTGCACGCCGCCAAGCGCGCCCAGGATGCCTACAAGGGCTCGATCGTGGTTGCTATCGGCTATCCGAGCGACACCCCGTACGACTACAACCGCCGCGCCTTCGACCTGTCGCCACCGCAGCCGGCCGAGCGCAACGACCCGCCGCAAGGGGGCCAGGACCTGTTTCTCGACTTTATCGAAAAGCGCCTGATGCCCAAGGTCAGCGAGCGCTTCAAGGTCGACCAGGACCAGCGCAGCCTGGTGGGCTGGTCGTTTGGCGGCATGTTCGGCATCTACGCGCTGTACACCCGGCCGACGCTGTTCCAGCACATCTATGCCATCAGCCCCAGCCTGTGGTGGCGTGACCGCTTTCTGCTGGCGCCCGAACGCACCTTCACCCAACAGGCCCACGCCGGCAAAATCGACCTGACCCACAGCAGCCTGACCCTGCTGATGGCCGAGCGCGATATGCCCCAGGAAATCCAGGACGCCCGTTCCCTGCAACTGCGCCTGGAAGCCCTCTCGCAATACGGCCTGCGCAGCGACTTCAAGATCGAGGCGGGGGAGGACCATATGTCCATTCCGTTCCGGGTTCCCAACCAGGTGTTGGGCGAACTGCTGACCACGCGCCGTTACTAAAGGCCTACACGATCAGTCCCCTCTCCCCTTTGGGGAGAGGGCTAGGGTGAGGGGTAAAAGCTGCGCCGTAGATTTGGATGGCAAACACGGCGTTAAAAGCCCCTCACCCCCAGCCCCTCTTCCGCGAGCGGGAGAGGGGAGCCAATCTCCGCCCCCGCAAAAAATGTCGCCTAACTGGTTTATCTCCGCTCCGATCTCCGGCTAAATACCGCCCCCCAAACGCCCCCGGCCAAAAGCCGCAGGCGTTCTGACCGAAATCTGCCTTACTCACTCAGTAAGCTACAGATGCCCGTCCCTTTTCCGAGATCCTGGAGAACAGTGCAATGGCACTCAATCTGAAGTTCCGCCACAAGATTTTGCTGGCGGCAGGTTTAACCGTGGTGTTTGCGTTCACGGTGTTTGTGCTGTTCAACGATTACCGCCAGCGCCAGACCTTGCGCGTGGATGCCGAGCGCTCCATGGCCGAGCTGGGTGCCTTGACCACCTCCAATATCCAGACCTGGCTGCGCAGCAATATGGCGCTGGTCGACTCCATGGCCCAGCAGATCGGCGCCCAGGGCGCCGGGCCGGATGCGCTGAAACAGATTGTCGGCCTGCCGGTGTACGGCGCGGCGTTCCAGCTCAGCTATTTTGGTGGCGCCGATGGCCTGATGTTCTCGGTGCCGGCCGGCTCCCGTGCGGCCGACTACGACCCGCGTGCCCGTGGTTGGTACAAGGCCGCCATGGCGGCGGGGCAGACGGTGGTTACCGAACCCTATATCGCTGCCTCGTCGGGCAAGCTGGTGATTACCGTGGCTACGCCGGTAAAGCAGAACGGCCAGATCATTGGCGTAGCGGGGGCGGATATCGACCTGGCGAGCGTCAGCGCCACCATCAACTCGCTGGACTTCGACGGCCACGGCCATGCCTTTATCGTCAGCAGCGAAGGCAAGATTCTGATCCACCCCAATAAAGACCTGATCCTTAAAACCCTGGCCGAAGCCTTTCCCGGCAGCAGCCTGGTGGCGAAAAACGGCCTGAGCGAAGTCACCGCCAACGGCGAAGACCTGCTGGTGCAGTTCACTCCGATGCAGGGCATTGCCTCGGCCAACTGGCAGTTGGGTTTGGCGCTGGAGCAGTCGTTTGCGTTTTCAATGCTCAAGGAATTCCGCGTCACTGCCTTGCTGGCCACGGTCATTGCCGTGGTCGCGATCATCACCTTGCTTGGCATCCTGATTAATGTGCTGATGCAGCCGCTGTTTGTCATGGGTCGCGCTATGCAGGATATCGCCGAAGGCGAGGGCGACCTGACCCGCCGGCTGCACGTGGCGCGCCTGGATGAGTTCGGCCAGATGGCCGCCTCGTTCAACCGTTTTGTCGAGCGTATTCACCAGTCGATCAAGGATGTGGCCTCGGCCACCCATCACGTTAACGAAGTGGCCTCGCGGGTGGTCAGCGCCTCCAATGCGTCGTTGCTCAACTCCGACCAGCAGGCCAGCCGCACCACCAGCGTGGCCGCTGCAATCAACGAGCTGGGCGCCGCCGCCCATGAAATTGCCCGCAATGCCGCGATTGCCTCCGAGCATTCGGCCGACGCCAGCGCGCTGTCGGCCGAAGGGCAGCAGGTGCTGGGGCAGTCGATCAACTCGATGCGCGAGCTGTCGCAAAAAATCAGCGAGTCGCGCGGCACCATCGAGGAGCTGAACGCCAAGACCGTCAATATCGGGCAGATTCTTGAGGTGATTACCGGCATCTCCCAGCAGACCAACTTGCTGGCCTTGAACGCTGCTATTGAAGCGGCGCGGGCGGGTGAGGCCGGGCGCGGGTTTGCCGTGGTGGCCGATGAAGTACGCAACCTGGCGCACCGCACCCAGGAGTCGGCGCAGCAGGTGCAGAAGATGATCGACGAACTGCAAACCGGCGCCCGCAGTGCGGTGGGCACCATGCAGGAGAGTCAGACACAGAGCGACAAGACGGTGCAGGTGTCGAATATGGCCGGCGAACGCCTGGGCAGCGTCACCAGCCGTATCGATGAAATCGACGGCATGAACCAGTCGGTGGCCACCGCCACGGAAGAGCAAACCGCCGTGGTGGAAACCATCAATATGGATATCACCGAGATCAACACGCTAAACCAGGACGGTGTGGAAAACCTGCGCACTACCTTGCAAGCGTGCCGCGAGCTGGAGCAACAAGCCGCGCAGCTAAGCCAACTGGTGCGCAGCTTCCGGATCTAAGCTCTCGCACCTAACCTAGGCGCACGCACAGCGCGGCAGCCACGGTCAGCACCGCACCCGCCACGGCCAGTGGCGGGGAAAACGACTGGCTGCTGGCGTACAGATAGTTGGCCACCGCCGGCCCGGCGATCTGGCCGACGCCATAGGCGGCGGTCATGGCCGCCACCAGGTTAAAGCGCACGGAGGCGGCCAGGCGGCTGGCGGCCGACAGCGCGATGGTCGCGGTGCCCATAAAGGTGCCGCCGACAATCACCGCGCTGGCCAGGTACGCCAGCGGCGTGGCGCTAAACACCGGCAACACCACCCCAATCGCTTGCACGGCCAGGTTTACGAACAAGGCTGTACGGGTGCCCCAGCGCAGCATCAGGCGCTGCCATAAAAAACACGACGGCGCAGCGCCCAGGCCGAACACGGCCCAGACCTGAATCGGCGGCAGCTCGGCCACCGCCTTGCTGACCAGCAGGGGCAAAAAGGTGGCGGTGACGATATAGCCGAAGCCCGCCAGGCCATACACCAGAATCAGTTTGCTGATGCCCAGGGTGATCGGCTTGGCAGCGGCGGCTTGCGCGGGTTTGCTGTTGGCCTGGCTGATGTCGCCGTGCATGCCGGTAACCGCCAGTAGCGATAAAACGGTCGCACTCAGTGCCAGCAGCAACCACAACCCGTGGCTGTGCAGCCCGAACCATTGTCCGGCGGCAAGCAGCTCGGCCGACACCAGCACGCCAACGCCCACGCCGGCATATAGCACCGGCGCACCTTGGCTGACGCCTTGGTTTTGCAGCAGCCACACCGATGCGCCAACCATGGCCAGGGCGCTAAATACACCGGCCAGGCCGCGGATCAGGATGATCCACGCCGTGCTGTCCACTACACCCAGCGCCGCCAAGGCCAGCACCGTAGCGGCCAGTGTGCCGAGGCACAGGCGGTAGGCATGGCGGTTGGCGATGGCCACGGCCAGCAGGGCGCCCAGCAGGTAGCCGGCGTAGTTCACCGACGCCGCGATACTGCCGGCATGCACGCTGAGTACGCCGTCGCTGACCATCAGCGGATAGATGCCGGTAAAGGCAAAGCGGCCAAAGCCCATGGCCACGGCCATTACCAGGGCGGCGGCGAGGGCAGCCAGCAGCGGGTGATGGCGGCTCATACGGCGTTCAGCGCGTCACGCAGCGCGGCGAATGTGGGGGTGTTAAAGCCTCGGCGCCAAACCAGCCAGGTGTCGACCTGCTGCACTGGATGGCTGATCACCGCAGGTGGCTCGCGCAGCAGTTCCAGCACGCTGCGCGGCATCAGGCTGGCGCAACTGCCGGCGGCCACGCAGGCGAGCATCGCGTGGTAGGACCCCACTTCCTGAATCGCCAGGGAGGGGTTGGCCAGCCAGTCTTCGGCAATGGCGCGGTAGCTGCAGCCAGGGCGAAAGGCGGCCAGCGAACGCACCGCTATATCACTCGGCTGACGGATCGGCGGGTGCGAGGCGGGCAGCAGCAACAGCAGTTCTTCGCTAAACAACGGCACGCCCTGCAAACCCAGGGCCTCCAGGTCATCCGCGCCCAGGCTATCGCCTATACCGGGCAGGGCCACCAGGGCACAGTCCAGCAGGCCGTTACACACATCCTCCAGCAGCGGCCGCGAGGGTCCGGTGGTGATGCGCAACTGCACGTCGGGATAGTCGCTGTGGTACTGCGCCAGCGGTGTGGGCAGGCGGCTGGCGGCGGTACTTTCCATACTGCCCAGGCGCAGCACGCCTTGCGCGGCCTGGGGCCGCAGCATTTGCCGGGCCTCTTCGGCCAGGGCCAGCAAACGCTTGGCGTAGTCGAGAAAACGCTCGCCCTCGGCGGTCAGGCTCAGGCGTTTGCCTTCACGGGCAAACAGCAGCACACCCAACTGCTCTTCAAGCTGCTGGATGCGCGTGGTGACATTCGATTGCACCCGCCCCAGCTGTTTGGCGGCGCGGGTAATGCTGAGTTCGGCGGCTACCGCGCAGAAGATTTCCAGGGATTGATGATCCACTTTACAAATCTCGTTTAGAGAACATAAAGTAAATACTATTCTGTAAATAAGATTTATGAAAGCAGGAGCCTGCCGCCCATGTCCGTTCTTAGTCTGTTGAATATCCAGCACCCGATTATTCAGGCGCCCATGGTCGGGGTGTCGACACCCGCGTTGGCGGCGGCCGTGTCCAATGCCGGCGCCCTGGGTTCCATCGGCCTGGGGGCAAGCACTGCCGAGCAGGCGCAGACGATGATCCGCGCCACCCGTGCGCTGACCTCGGCACCCTTTAACGTCAATCTGTTTTGCCACCAGCCGGCGCTGGCCGATGCCGCCCGCGAGGCCGCTTGGCTCAAGCAGCTAGCGCCACTGTTTACTGAACTGGGCGCCCAGCCGCCGGCGCACTTGAATGAAAGCTACCGCAGTTTTCTCGCCAGTGAAGACACCCTGAATATGCTGCTAAGCGAACGCCCGGCCGTGGCCAGTTTTCACTTTGGCCTGCCGCCCAAGGCGTGGATCAGTGCGTTAAAGGCCGCCGGGATTGTCACCCTGGCCTGCGTCACCTCGGTGGCCGAAGCGCAGCAAGCCGCCGATGCTGGGGTGGATGCCCTGGTGGCGCAAGGCGCCGAGGCGGGCGGGCATCGGGGGGTATTCGAGCCGGCCGAGGATCGCTTGCTTGGCACCTTTGCCTTGCTGCCCCTGGTGGTACGCGCCACTGCGCTGCCGGTGATTGCGGCGGGCGGCATCATGAATGGCGCCGGCATTGCCGCGGCGTTGCAGTTGGGGGCCGGCGCGGTGCAAATGGGTACGGCCTTTATCCTCACGCCCGAGTCCGCCGCCAATAGCCATTACCGCGCCGCGTTGCAAAGCGAACGTGCCCAGCACACCCGCGTCAGCGCGGCGATTTCCGGGCGGGCGGCGCGGGGCATGGTGAATCGTTTGTTCGATGAACTGGATGCACTGGGTACGCTGAATCGCCCGGATTACCCGATTGCCTACGATGCCGCCAAAGCCCTGGTGGCGGCGGCCAGCGCCCAGGGCAATCCGGACTTTGCCGTGCAATGGGCGGGGCAGGGCGCGCCGCTGGCGCGTGAGCTGCCAACGGCGGTATTGATCGACACCTTGGTGCAGGAATTGAAGGTGGCGCAGCGCAATCCCCTCTCCTGAGGGAGAGGGTTAGGGTGAGGGCAAAATGCTTGCCTTAACGCATGTGCTGCGGCTGAAACCCAGCCCCTCACCCCAGCCCTCTCCCCGGAGGGGCGAGGGGGCCACAAACCGTCAATCGTGCAGGTACCAGCCCCATTTTTCTGCACTGGTGTAGGCGGTGATCTGCTTGGTTTCCAGGTAGTTGGCAAAACCCCATTCGCCCAGCTCGCGGCCGATACCGCTGTGCTTGTAGCCGCCCCACGGCGCTTGCACAAAGGTTGGCTGCGAGCAGTTGATCCAGACAATGCCTACCCGCAGCGCCCGCGCCACCCGCTGGCAACGGGCGGTGTCGGTGGACATCACGGCCGCCGCCAATCCGTACTGGCTGTTATTGGCCTGGGCGATGGCGTCGGCCTCGTCCTTGAAGGTACGTATGGCCAGCACCGGGCCAAAAATTTCCTCACACCACAGGGCGCTATCGGCCGGTACATTGGTAAAGATCGTCGGTTCGATAAACCAGCCTTTGTCCAGATGGGCCGGGCGTTTGCCGCCGCATAGCAGGGTGGCGCCGTCCTGCTGCGCCTGGGCGATGGCGGCCAGCACCTTGCGGTATTGACCCTCGCTTACCAGCGGCCCCAACAAGGTGCCGTCGGCCAGGCCGTCGCCGATACGGATTTTGCCGGCCTGTGCCACCAGGCGCTCGATCAGGCGCGGGTACAGCCCTTCCTGCACCAAGAGCCGCGAGGTGGCGGAACACACCTGGCCCTGGTTAAAGAAAATACCCATCAGCACCCATTCCACGGCGGCGTCCAGGTCGCTGTCGTCAAAGGCGATAAAGGCCGATTTGCCGCCCAGTTCCAGGCTGATGTTTTTCAGGTCCTGGGCGGCGGCCTGCATGATGCGCCGGCCAGTGGGCACGCTGCCGGTAAAGGCCAGTTTGTCCACGCCCGGGTGTGCGCTTAACGGCGCGCCGCAATCCGGGCCCAGGCCGGTGACCACGTTCAATACGCCCTTGGGCAGGCCGGCGGCCTCGGCGGCTGCGGCCAGTTCCAGGGCACTTAGCGGGGTGATTTCCGAAGGCTTCAATACCGCCGTGCAGCCGGCGGCCAAGGCCGGGGCGACCTTCCAGGCGGCCATCAGCAGTGGGTAGTTCCACGGGGTAACCAGGCCGGCCACACCAATCGGCTCACGCACGGTATGGCAGGTAAAACGCTCGTCTGGCAGGGCCAGCGGGTCGCCATCGGTGTTTAGGCTTTCGGCCATGTCGGCGTAAAAACGCAAACAGGCAATGGCGTCGGCCACGTCCCACTGCGCTTCGTTGCGCGGCTTGCCGTTGTCGAGTACTTCCAATTCGATCAGCGCGTCCTGGCGTGCTTCCAGGTGATCGGCCATGGCGCGCAGATAGCCGGCACGTTCGCTGCCACTCAGACGCGGCCAGGGGCCCTGGTCAAAGGCGCGGCGTGCGGCGGCGACGGCTTTGTCGATATCGCGTGCATCGCCGGCGGCCACCTGGTGCAGCACGGCTTCGCTGGCGGGGTTGTAGACGGCAAAACGTTCGCCGCTGGCGGCGGGCAACCACTGGCCGTCGATATACAGGTGTTCACGCATTGCCGCTTCTCCGTGGGAGCAAAACCCGCAGCCTAGCGGTGTCGTCCAACCGGAAAAAGCCGTGGGTTTGTCAGCGGGCCCGCTGCAATACGTAGTGCTTGGGCGTGACCCCGGTGTGCTGCTTGAAGCAGCGGTAGAAGGTGGATAACGAATTGAACCCCGCCGCATGGGCCAGCTCTTCGATCCGTGGCGGCGTCTCGCTGGCGTGCAGGCCGTCGAGCACTTCGCGCAGGCGCAGGTCATTGAGAAAGGCGTAGAAGTTTTGCCCGCGCACCTGGTTCAGAAAAAACGAAATCTGGTTGCGCGTATAGCCGGTGGCCGCGGCCACCTGCGGCAAGTCCAGCGCCGGGTTGAGGTAGGGTTTGTGGCGTTGGAAATACTCGTGCAGGTCCTTGGCCAGCGCCCCCACTTGGCGGGCCGACAGACCCAGGCGGCTGATGGTGTCGCTGCCTTCGCGTGGCGCCGGTTTGGCCGGCACATTGCTGACCAGCACGGCATATTCGTTGACCTTGTAGATCAGCCCGGCGCGCACCGACAACGCCTCGATGGCACTGAGCGAGACGAGGCCGTCGCTGCCATTGAGGGTGACCTGGTATTGCAGCACGGCGGTGTCGCCGTCGATCAGCAGGCGCTCGGTATAGGTCTGCAATTCCTCGGCACCCAGCGGCATGCTGGCGGCCAGATAATCGCGCAGTTGGGCATGGGCGATATGACGGTTTTGCAGTTTGTCGTGGTAGTCGATGGCCGGGTCGTAGAGTGCCATCAAGGCGTCCAGGTCGCGGTTTTTCCAGGCCTGGTGGTAGGCCAGGATCACGGCATGGGTGGCGGCGCCGGCCGGGTCCGGCTGAAACACAGCAGAGGTGGGCAAATCAGGGGCTCGCACAACAGGCTCCAGCACACGGATGGGGAATTACGCGCCGAGTATTCCAGAACCTTGGCTTTTGCGCGCGGGTCCGCTGCGAGGTGGCGACCCTCGCGCCGGCCCTCGGGTTTGCTTTAGAACAGGCACATTCTTTTGTGCTGGAGCACCTGTGCATGCCCACCCATACCCCCAACCAGGCCCTGGCGGCGGCGCGTCCGTACCCCTATTGGCAAGACACCCAGGGCATGGCCGCAAGCGCGCCACGCCTGGGCGCGGACCTTGGTGCCGACCTGGCGATTGTCGGCGGCGGCTTCCTCGGTTTATGGACCGCCTTGCTCGCCCGCCAACGCCGACCGCAGGCGCGCATCGTGGTGCTGGAGGCGGGCCAGTGCGGCCGTGAAGCCAGTGGCCGCAATGGCGGTTTTTGCGCACCGAGCATTTCCCATGGCGTGTCCAATGCGCTGAAACGCTGGCCCGCCGAAGCCGAACACTTGATCCGCATCGGCCGCGAAAACCTGGTGGACTTTGCCGAAGACCTGCAGCGTTTTGGCTTGCAGGTGGAGTTCGAGCTGGCCGGCAAACTCAATGTCGCCAGCCAGCCCTGGCAGGTGGATGGCCTGCACGCCATGCTGCGCAACTACGCGCGGTTTGGCGTGGAATGCGAGTTTTTGCAGGGCGCCGCGCTCAAGGAAAAACTCGACTCACCGGCCTATGTCGCCGGCGTATTCGAACCCAACTACGCCTTGCTCAACCCGGCAAAAATGGTCAGTGAATTGCGCCGCGTGTGCCTGGAGCAGGGCGTGCAGTTGTTCGAGCATTCACCGGTCACGGGCCTGCGCACCGATGGCAAGCAACAACTGCTGGAAACCGGCCTGGGCACGGTGCGCGCCGCCAAGGTGGTGCTGGCTACCAATATTGCGCCGCCGCTGCTGGGCAAACTCAAACCGGCCGTGGTGCCGATCTACGATTACGCCCTGGTTAGCGAGCCGCTAAGCGAGGCGCAATTGGCCGCCATCGGTTGGTGCGAGCGCTATGGCATTGCTGACAGCGGCAACCAGTTTCACTACCTGCGCAAAACCGCCGACAACCGCATCTTGTGGGGCGGCTATGACGCCATCTACCACTACGGCAGCCGCCGCGATGAAGCCTTGACCCAACGTCCGCAGAGTTTTCTACGCCTGGCCGAGCAATTTCAGGCGACGTTTCCGGCACTGGCCGAGGTGTCGTTCAGCCATGCCTGGGGCGGCATTATTGATACCTCGGCGCGCACTACCTTGTTCTGCGGCACCGCCGCCAATGGCCAGGTCGCCTATGCCCAGGGCTTTACCGGCCAGGGTGTGTCGGCCACGCGCTTTGCCGCGCTGACCGTGCTCGATCTGCTGGACG
>JBCECW010000010.1:0-3282 GCA_039207785.1 Pseudomonas sp.
TGCTCGGCCTCGCTTTCCGCCTGGTCGACCGCGGTGTAGGCCGCCGCGTTGATAATCAGGTCGGGACGCAGGTTGCGGACCTGCGCGCGCACGGCGGCGCTGTCGGCCAGGTCCAGTTCGGCGCGGCCCAGGCACACCACCTCGGCGCTGCCTTGCAGGCTACCGAGCAAGGCCTGGGCGACCTGGCCATTGCGGCCGGTAATCAGGATTTTCAGCGGCGTGCTCATGGAAACAGTTCCGCGTCCTTGAATGCGGTGCCGTTGCTGTCTTTGGTCGAAAGCTGCGGAGTTGTGGTCAGTTGCCAGTCGATGGCGAGGTCCGGGTCGTCCCAGCGGATGCAGCGCTCGTGGGCCGGGGCGTAGTAGTCGGTGGTTTTATAGAGAAACTCGGCCGCCTCGCTCAGCACCACAAAACCATGGGCAAAGCCTTGTGGGACCCAAAGCTGGCGTTTGTTTTCGGCCGACAGATGCACCGCCACCCATTGGCCAACCGTTGGCGAACTGCGGCGAATATCCACGGCAACATCCAGCACCTCGCCAGCGGTGACGCGTACCAGTTTTCCCTGCGCTTGCTGGATCTGGTAATGCAGACCCCGCAATACGCCGCGCTGGGAGCGCGAGTGGTTGTCCTGCACAAACGCACAGTCGATACCGGTTGCGGTGCGGAACGCCTGGGCATTGAAGCTTTCGTAGAAAAAGCCGCGCTCGTCACCGAACACTTTGGGCTCGATGATCAGTACATCCGCCAGGGCGCTGGGGATTACCTTCACACCGACTCTCCTGCCAAGCGATAGAGGTATTGGCCGTAGCCGGTCTTGCCGAAGGCTTTGGCCTGGGCCAGCAGTTGCTCGCGGTCGATCCAGCCGCTTTGATAGGCGATCTCTTCCAGGCAGGCCACCTTCAGACCCTGGCGGTGCTCGATGGTTTGCACGTATTGCGAGGCGTCCAGCAGGCTGTCGTGGGTGCCGGTATCGAGCCAGGCAAAGCCGCGACCGAAGCGCTCCACGCGCAGATCGCCGCGCTGCAGGTAAGCATTGTTGACGTCGGTGATTTCCAGCTCGCCACGCTGTGACGGCTTGACCGCCTTGGCGATCTGCACCACGTCGTTGTCGTAGAAATACAGGCCGGTGACGGCGTAGCTGGATTTCGGTTTGGCCGGCTTTTCTTCGATGGAAATGGCATTGCCCTGTTCGTCGTACTCGACCACGCCAAAGCGCTCCGGGTCTTTTACCCAGTAGCCGAATACCGTGGCGCCGCTGGCATGGCCGGCGGCACGCTGCAGCTGCTCGGTGAAACGATGACCGTGGAAGATGTTGTCGCCCAGGATCAGGCACACCGAGTCGTCGCCGATAAAGTCTTCGCCAATCAGAAAGGCCTGGGCCAAGCCATCGGGGGACGGCTGCACGGCATAGCTCAAGTTGATGCCGAACTGGCTGCCGTCGCCGAGCATTTTTTCGAACTGCGGCAAGTCGTGCGGGGTAGAAATCAGCAGGATGTCGCGGATGCCAGCCAGCATCAGCACCGAGATCGGGTAATACACCATCGGCTTGTCGTAGATCGGCAACAGCTGCTTGGACACCGCCAGGGTCAGCGGATGCAAGCGGGTGCCAGAGCCACCGGCCAGAATGATTCCTTTCATCGCGTTCTCCCCTCAGTGCGACGCCGTGTGGGCGCCGAGGCGTTCACGTTGGTAGCTGCCATCCTGCACGTGGCGGCACCAGTCGAGGTTATCGAGGTACCACTGCACGGTTTTGCGCAGGCCCGTGGCAAAGGTCTCCTCAGGTGTCCAGCCTAGCTCGCGTTCGATCTTGCTGGCGTCGATGGCATAACGCAGGTCGTGGCCGGGGCGGTCTTTGACGAAGGTGATCAGCTGTTCATAGCGCGCCACGCCCGCCGGTTTTTGCGGTGCCAGCTCTTCGAGCAAGGCACAGATGCTGCGCACCACGTCGATATTCTGTTGCTCGTTATGGCCACCGATATTGTAGGTCTCGCCCACCTTGCCGGTGGTTACCACTGTGAGCAGCGCACGGGCGTGGTCTTCGACAAACAGCCAGTCACGCACCTGCGCGCCATTGCCATATACCGGCAGCGGCTTGCCTTCCAGGGCGTTGAGAATCACCAGGGGAATGAGTTTTTCCGGGAAGTGATAGGGGCCGTAATTGTTCGAGCAATTGGTGATCAGCACCGGCAGGTTATAGGTGCGCTGCCAGGCACGTACCAGGTGGTCGGACGCCGCCTTGCTGGCCGAGTAGGGCGAGCTGGGGGCGTAGGGCGTGGTTTCGGTAAACAGGTCATCCACGCCGTGCAGGTCGCCATACACCTCGTCGGTGGAAATATGGTGAAAGCGAAAGGCCTGCTTGCTGGCATCCGGCAGCCCCTGCCAGTAGCCGCGCGTGGCTTCGAGCAAGGCATAGGTGCCGACGATATTGGTCTGGATAAAGGCCGAGGGGCCATCGATGGAGCGGTCGACATGGGACTCGGCCGCCAGGTGCATGATCGCCTCGGGTTGGAAGTCATCGAGCAGTGCACGTACTTGCGGCTGGTCGGCGATATCCAGTTGGGCGAAGCGGTAGCGCGGGTGGTTGGCGACAGTGGCGAGGGATTCCAGGTTGCCGGCGTAGGTCAGCTTGTCGAGGTTGAGTACCGAATGCTCTGTGTGTTGCAACAGATGGCGAATCAGCGCCGAGCCGATAAAGCCCGCGCCGCCAGTAATCAGAATTCGCATGCCCAGTGGCCTTGTCGGTTCGCAGGCGCATAGCTTGTCGGCTGCCCCTTTAAAGAGCAAGCCTCAATGGCCGCAAGGTCGCGGTGGCGCTGTAGCGGGAAATAGCCGCCGCATTGGCATGCGGCGGCGTGGATGCTATTGCGCCTGCTTGAGCGCAGCGGCCTTGGCCGAAGCCTTGGCGGCGGCCTTGGTGGTTACGGTGGAGGCCGGCACCTGGATGATGATCGGGTGGTCGGTAACGCTGACCCGCACCGAGTTGACGTTGCGCAGCGTCTGGATCGGTTCGGCGCCAATCACCGGGTCGTAGATATTCACCGTGGTCTGCACTTCGCCCAGGTTCACCCCGATCAGCGTTGGTGCGCCTGGCACACCCTCGGGCTCGGCCCACACAATGATATTGGTCTCGGTATTGCTCTTGACCAGCGCCATGCTGTTGCCGGTGCTGGGGATACCGACGGTGGAGTACTGCAGGATTTTCAGCGGGTCGAAGGTGCGGGCGTCGGGGGCGTTGTCGGCCAGGATGCTTGATCCCCGCCCGTCATCTCGTCATGCTCGCAG
>JBCECW010000010.1:3292-6408 GCA_039207785.1 Pseudomonas sp.
CGGTCCGTCACGCGGTGGGCCCGGGTTGCGGCGGGCGCGCCTTGGAGAACAGGCCGTAGCCGTCACCCTCGTCCATCAACTGATAGACATAGGTGCGGTAGATATTGTTGAAGGCGCCGCTGACAAAGATATTCAGCAGCCACGATGCACTCTGTGACGTGGTGGTCTTGGGTGCCTGGTAGCCGGTTTCGGTGTACACCGCCGGGCCCAGGCCGCCGGGGGTATTACCCAGGGCTACCGAGCGCTTCATCCAGCGAGTGGGCGGCTTGCCGGCACCGGGGTAGGGGTGCTGGTTGTTGTAGTCCGCCAGCCCAGGCGTGGTGGCTGGGTCCGGGCCTTTGGGAATGCCGCCGGCGTTATAGCCGGTGAAGTAGAACACCTTGGCGTTCTGCAGCAGCGGGTGGGCCTTGGTCTGCTTGTACAACTCCGCCTGATAGGACAGCGCTGCCGGCAGGCCGGTGGTGTTATCCGGTGCCCAGGTGAGTTTGAAGTTATTGATCTCGTTCGGCCCTTCCACCGCCAGGGTCGACCCCGGCACCGCCGCCTCGACCTTGGCCACATTGCTCAGAAAGGTAGAAATGGTGGTGGGCGAGCGGGTGCTGCCCACCGCACTGATGTAGTTCCACTTGATCCCGGCCTTGGCCAGCACCGTGTAGTAGCCGTACGGCGGGTTACCCCAGAATGAGTTGAGGCTGTCACGCGCATTGGTGATGCCCAGGTAATTCATATTGGCGATCACCAGCGGCATCTTCGAATAGTTCGAGGTGCCTTGGCTGACATGCAGGTTAACGCCCTGCGAATCGATAAAGTCTGCGGCCCGCATCAAGGTGGCCGCCTGTGTCGCCTGCATTGAACATGCTCCTGCACTGAGCAGAAGCAGCAGGGTTGTAGTGCTGATGTGGTTTTTCACGGTCTACCCCCTTTCAACGAATTCCAGGATCGATATGGTCACGCTAGTCGGCAGTTTTGCCCTTGTCGAAACGCTAGTCGCAAAGTGCCAGGCTATCTGCTGAACGGTGCGTTTTAGACGCGTTTTGCAATAACTTTTATTGCAAAAAATTGCCTGAACTTCATGACCGTTTCAGCGTTGAAACATGCAGGCTTGCAGTCAGCAATAAAGCAAGCAATGCAGCGGCCAAGCTGTATGACCGAATGCTGAGTTCTGACGAGCTGTCAGCTGTGGGTGGCGCTATCCAGGTAGCGCATCAGCAGGCCGTAGCGGCCGTCCAGCGTTGGCGGCAGGGCAAGATACAGTACATGGCCGTCGCCCGGGGCAACGGCCACTGGCTCGCTTGCCTGGTTGAACAATGCAGCGAGCCTAAAGGTGTGGTTGCCGTGGGGCGTCATAAGTTCAAGCTGATCACCCACGGCAAAGCGATTTTTCACCCGCACTTCGGCGAGTTCGCCGCGCCATTGCCCGGTCAGTTCACCCACGAACTGCTGGCGTTCGGCGCGTGAGCTGCCGTGCTGATAATTCTGATAGTGATCATGCACATGGCGGCGCAAGAAGCCTTCGGTGTAGCCGCGGTTGGCCAGGGAGTCGAGGTCGGCCAGCCACTGCGGCGAGAAGGGTTTGCCAGCTACCGCTGCGTCGATGGCCTGGCGATAGACCTGGGCGGTACGTGCCACATAAAAATGGCTTTTGGTCCGCCCTTCGATCTTTAGCGAGTGCACCCCCATCTGCACCAGGCGCTCGACATGCTGCACCGCGCGCAGGTCTTTGGAGTTCATGATGTAGGTGCCGTGTTCGTCTTCGAAGGCCTCCATCAGCTCGCCAGGACGGCTGCCATCTTCCAGCAGGAAGAGCTGCTCGGTGCTGGCGCCAGAGCCCAGCGTGGGTGCGCACGAACGGACGATCTCGCCCAATTCGTTCTCCTGTCCGGCATGGGCCTGGTACTGCCAACGGCACGCATTGGTGCACGTGCCCTGATTCGGGTCGCGCCGGTTGATATAGCCCGACAACAGGCAGCGCCCGGAATAGGCCATGCACAGCGCGCCGTGGACAAACACCTCCAGCTCCATGGCAGGCACCTGCTGACGGATCTCCTCGATCTCTTCCAGCGCCAGCTCGCGCGACAGAATCACCCGGCTCACCCCCTGCTGTTGCCAGAACTTCACGCTGGCCCAATTCACCGCATTGGCCTGCACCGAGAGGTGGATCGGCATGGCCGGGAAATGTTCGCGCACCAGCATGATCAAGCCAGGGTCGGACATGATCAGTGCATCCGGCGCCATGGCCACCACCGGCGCAAGGTCCCTGAGAAAGGTGCGCAGCTTGGCGTTATGCGGGGCGATATTGACCACCACATAAAAGCGTTTGCCCTGGGCATGTGCCTCGGCAATCCCCAGCGCCAGGTTGGCGTGATCGAACTCGTTATTGCGCACCCGCAGGCTGTAGCGGGGTTGGCCGGCGTAGACCGCATCGGCGCCATAGGCAAAGGCGTAGCGCATGGCCTTCAAGGTGCCGGCGGGGCAGAGCAGTTCAGGTGCAGGAAGACGGGGCGTGGTCATTGGGAATCGCCTGGCTGGTTGGGCGCGCGATTCTAGGGAGCGGGGTTGGCGTGGGTATTGATGCAGGTCTATCGTTCGCGCCGGTTACCCCACCGGCACGATCAAACCCTTGCGGCGGTAGTGTTCGATATCAATGCCAAAAGCGCCCGAGCGCTCCACCGAACGCACGCGCAGCTCCTTGCCGTCGCTGTCCTTGGGGTTGCGGGCCAGGTCGATCACCCGCTCCGGGCATAGCTGCTTGTTGGCATCGCGCACCACCAACAGGCGTGGCTTGAGCTTGTTGCCGGGCGGGCAGCCGATAATGATCGCCGCCTCGCCATTGCTGAGCTCGACTATTTCGCCGGCCGGGTAGATGCCGATCATGCTGATAAAGCAGCCGACGATATCCTCGTCGAAATGGCTGCCCGCCGCGTCGAACAGAATACGCAGCGCTTCCAGGCTGGACTTGCCCTTGCTGTAGACGCGGTCGCTGTTGATGGCGTCGTAGGCATCCACCACGGCAATGATCTTGGCGCTATAGGGAATGCGTCCGGCGTCCAGGCCACGGGGGTAACCTTTGCCGTCCATGCGCTCATGGTGGGCATAGGCGACGTCCACCGTGGAAG
>JBCECW010000010.1:6418-19053 GCA_039207785.1 Pseudomonas sp.
CGGAAAAGGGCTGCCCGACGCCCATTGGTGGGCCGTGGAAGGCGTGATCTGCGCGTTGCTGAGCAACAAGCGGCGACCGTGCTCGGCGTGTTCTTTCATCACCTGGAATTCTTCCGGGGTGAGGCTGCCGGGTTTATTCAGGATTTCATCCGGCACCTTCAGCTTGCCCACGTCGTGGAGCATGCCGCAGACGCCGATCTCTTCCAGTTGCAAGGGCAGCATTCCCAGCTCGCGTCCCAGGGCGATGGCAAAGATGGTGACCCGCAGCGAGTGCTCGGCGGTGTACAGGTCGCTGTTCTTGATCCGTGCCAGCCACAGCAGGGCGGCGGGGTTGCGCAGGATGCTGTCGACGCATTCCTTGACCACCGCTTTCACCGCCGGAACATCCAGTTCCATGCCCAGTTGTACGGCGCCAAGAATCCGCACCGACTCGGCGTGGGCGGTTTGCCACACGGGGAGGGCAGTGGCCAGTTCCTGGAAGAAATCGACCTTGCGGATTTTCGCCTCGACCACCGGCGCTGCGGTGTCGCTGGTGTGGTGCGAGCGTTTGCTGTCCACCCACACGAATTCGCAACTGGCCTGCACCGCGCGCAGTTCATGGTTGGTCTGTAGCAAGAAGCCTTGGAACAGAAAGGCGGTCTCGGTCCAGGGGCGATCAAGCTCCATGACGTACATGCCAATCTTCAGGTCGCCGACATTTACTTTTATGCGCTGGTTATTTGCAGAAGATGACAACGGAATACGTCCTCGGCACAAGGCTGTAGCGGCTCAAGACAGCGGCGCCATCGGGGCGCGACCACCACTATGGCGTGTTAGCAGACAGATTGTGTAGTAGGTATTTGCGACGTCGCGCTGGAGTAACTCTAGCGGCAATTGATGTCAGGTTAGCAATGCCTGGCGCAGGCTGCCTGCCGAGCAAAACCGCAGCGTTACAAACGCAGCCGCCATTTGTCGTAGTAACTCAGCTCCACCAGCGCCAGCGGTTCGACGTCAATCTGCTGGGTGTTGGCGGCCGCGCATTGCAGCACGTGGGCCAGGGCGGCGCGAATCACAAAGGGATGGGTAACCGCCAGCCAATGCCCCGGCTGGCGAAAGCTTTCCAGCCAGGCGCTAACCCGCGCGCTCAGGGCGTCCAGCGACTCACCACCATGGGGCGCTGCGGCGCTGTTGTGCAACCATTCTTCCAGCGCCGGCGCTTGCTGGTCTTGCAGGGTTTTAAGCCCAAGGCCGCGCCACTGGCCCAGGTCACAGTCGGCCAGCGCGGGTTCCAGCACCAACTCGTCAGCCAGCAATTGCGCGGTTTGCCGGGCGCGCAGTTCCGGGGCACACAACACGCCATCGCTGCTGCCCATGCGCAGCAGCAGGGCGCTGATCAGCTCCGGCGCCACCGTCTCGATCGCTTCGTCATCGGCCAGGCGCCCGCGTTTTTGCGCGGGGGTGCGGGCGTGGGCGATCAGCGTCAGACGAGTGGTTTTCATGGCGGTATTACCCGTTTTGCGGGCCGGCGTCGGCGCGCTTGGCGTGCAGTTTCTTATAGCTGTCGATCAGGCGCAGATGGCGGTCCAGGCCTTCGAGTTTCATGCTGGTGGGTGTCAGGCCGTGGAAGCGCACCGTGCCGTCCACCGAGCCGATGGCGGCGTCCATACGTTCGTTGCCAAACATCTTGCGGAAGTTCACCTCGAAATCTTCCAGCTCCAGGTCTTCGTCCAGCTGCATTTCCAGCACCACGTTGACCGCCTGGTAAAACAGGCCGCGCTCCACGGTGTTGTCGTTGTATTGCAGAAAGGCTTCCACCAGGTCCTTGGCCTGCTCGTATTTCTGCAGGGCGAGGTAGATCAACAGCTTGAGCTCCAGAATGGTCAGTTGACCCCAGGCAGTGTTGTCATCGAACTCGATGCCGATCAGGGTCTTGATCTCGGTGTAGTCATCCAGCTCGCTGTTTTCCAGGCCTTTGACCAGGTTGCGCAGGCCGACCTTGCTCAGGCTGTGCAGGTTGAGGATATCGGCGCGGAATTGCAGGGCCTTGTTGGTGTTGTCCCAGATCAGGTCTTCCACCGGGTAGATCTCGGAGTAGCCCGGCACCAGGATGCGGCAGCCGGTGGCGCCGAGGTGCTCGTACACCGCCATATAGCTTTCCTTGCCCATGGCCTCGAGGATGCCGAACAGGGTGGCGGCTTCCTCGGTATTGGAGTCTTCACCCTGGCCGGAGAAGTCCCACTCGACAAATTCGTAGTCGGACTGGGCACTGAAAAAGCGCCACGACACCACGCCGCTGGAGTCGATAAAGTGCTCGACGAAGTTATTTGGTTCGGTCACCGCATGGCCAGAGAAGGTCGGTTGCGGCAAGTCGTTCAGGCCTTCGAAACTGCGGCCCTGCAGCAGCTCGGTAAGGCTGCGTTCCAGGGCGATTTCCAGGCTTGGATGGGCGCCGAACGAGGCGAACACCCCGCCAGTGCGCGGGTTCATCAGGGTGACGCACATCACCGGGAATTCACCGCCCAGCGAGGCATCTTTTACCAGAACGGGGAAGCCTTGTTCTTCCAGGCCCTTGATGCCTGCAACAATGCCAGGGTACTTGGCCAGCACTTCTTCAGGCACATCCGGCAGGGCCATTTCGCCTTCGAGGATTTCGCGCTTCACCGCGCGCTCGAAGATTTCCGACAGGCACTGCACCTGCGCTTCGGCCAGGGTGTTGCCGGCGCTCATGCCGTTGCTGAGGTAGAGGTTTTCAATCAGGTTGGAGGGGAAATACACCACTTCACCATCGGACTGGCGCACAAACGGCAGGCTGACGATGCCGCGCGCGGTATTGCCGGAGTTGGTGTCGTACAGGTGCGAGCCACGCAACTCGCCTTCTCGGTTGAACACCTTCAGGCAGTAGGCGTCGAGGATTTCTGTCGGCAGTTCGTCCTGCGGCCCAGGCTTGAACCAGCGCTCATCGGGGTAATGCACAAAGGGCGCATTGGCGATGTCTTCGCCCCAGAACTGGTCGTTGTAGAAGAAGTTGCAGTTCAGCCGCTCGATAAACTCGCCCAGGGCCGAGGCCAGCGCGCTTTCCTTGGTCGCCCCCTTGCCGTTGGTAAAACACATCGGTGATTGCGCATCGCGGATATGCAGCGACCAGACGTTGGGCACGATATTGCGCCACGAGGCGACTTCGATCTTCATGCCCAGGCCGGCCAGGATGCCGGACATGCTGGCGATGGTCTCTTCCAGTGGCAGGTCTTTGCCGGGGATATAGGTGCTGGTGTCGCTATTGGCGTCGAGCATCAGCAGGGCCTGGGCGTCGGCGTCCAGGTTGTCCACTTCTTCGATGATAAATTCGGGGCCGGCCTGCACCACCTTTTTAACCGTGCAGCGGTCGATGGAGCGCAGGATGCCTTGGCGGTCCTTGGCCGAGATATCGGCAGGCAGCTCTACCTGGATCTTGAAGATCTGCTGGTAGCGGTTTTCCGGGTCAACGATGTTGTTTTGCGAGAGGCGGATATTCTCGGTGGGGATATCGCGGGTCTGGCAGTACAGCTTTACAAAGTAGGCGGCACACAGGGCCGACGAGGCCAGGAAGTAGTCGAACGGCCCGGGGGCCGAGCCGTCGCCCTTGTAGCGAATCGGCTGGTCGGCCACCACGGTGAAGTCATCGAACTTGGCTTCAAGTCGCAGGTTGTCGAGAAAGTTGACCTTGATTTCCATGGGGGTTTACCACAAGCGCGCCAGCTGAAATGGCCGCCATTATCCGGCTTTTCGGCGGCCTGTGGTAAATGCTGATCCATGGCGTCAGGTTTCGATGCCCTCGCTCGGCGCTGGCTTGCTGTCCGGTTTGGCGGGTTCTTCGGGTTTCTCCTCAGTCGGTTTGCCGAGCAGTTCCTTGCTCGACTGCTGCGCCTGGTCGATCTTTTCGTTAAGCGCCTGCACCGTGTCGTTCAGCGTTTCCTGCGCCAGTTCCTTGGCGACCTGGCCGGCCTTGTCGGTGAGTTTTTGTGCGGAGTCCTCGGCGACTTCGCAGCCGCTGAGGGTCAGGCCGACAAACGCGGCGAGGGCAATGGCAGGCAACTTCATGGCTGTTCTCCCGAAACGGTGGTGGGGGCCGGAGCCGGTGGCGGGTCGTTGCGGGTTTTCCACATCGACAGCAAAACGCCGCCCAACAGCAGGCCGACGGTAACGCTCAAGGAAATAACCGGCGGGGTTTTACCGATGATGCCGACCAGGAAGATCTTGCAGCCGATAAACACCAGCACCAGCGCCAGGGCGTATTTGAGGTAGGCAAAGCGATGAATCATCGCCGCCAGGGCAAAGTACAGGGCGCGCAGGCCCAGGATGGCGAAGATATTCGAGGTGTAGACGATAAAGGGGTCTTGGGTGATGGCGAAAATTGCCGGCACGCTGTCCACGGCGAACACCAGGTCGGCGCATTCGATCAGCACCAGGGCGAGAAACAGCGGCGTGGCCCACAGCACCTTGTGGCCGTTGTCAGCCGGTTGGCGCACAAAGAAGCGGCCTTCGTGCAGACGGTCGGTAACACGCATGTGGCGGCGCAGGAATTTCACCAGCGAGTTGTTTGCCAGGTCCGGGTGGTCGTCCACCTTGCTGAATAGCATCTTCACGCCGGTGAGCAGCAGGAAGGCGCCGAATACATAGAGAATCCAGCTGAACTGGGCGATCAGCGTGGCGCCCAGGCCAATCATCAGGGCGCGCAGCACAATTACCCCGAGAATGCCCCAGAACAGCACCTCGTGTTGGTATTTGCGCGGGATAGCCAGGAAGCTGAAGATCATCGCCATCAGAAACACGTTGTCCATCGACAACGATTTCTCGATCAGAAAGCCGGTGTAGTAATCCATGCCGGCATCGCCGCCTTTCATCTGCCAGACCCACAGGCCAAACAGCAGACCGGCGGTGATATAGCCGGCGGACAGCAACAGGCTTTCCTTGACCCCGATTTCGCGATGCTCACGGTGAAGCACCCCGAGGTCGAAGACCAGCAGGCTAATAACGATGGAGATAAAGACCAGCCACAACCAGGTGGCAGTGCCGAGGAATTCGGCGAGGAAGAACGGTTCCAGGGTGCTCATAAAGGCCCCTCCTAAGTCGAGTTATACAAACTGCGACTCCGACATGGCAGCTTTGGACAAGCTGTCAGAGGGGCCCGGCGTCACCGCGCTAATTTAGCAGGCGAAGCCGGGCACTCAAGCGAACACTCATTGCAAAGTGTCTCGGCGCGGTCGTTGGACCGCGACGAAATCAGACTTTGACGATCCAGCCGGCCGGCGCTTCAACGTCGCCACACTGGATGCCGGTCAGCTCCTTGTAAAGGCGCTGGGTAACCGGGCCCACCTGCTCGCGGCTGTGGAACACATGCAGGTTGTCACCGAACTTGATGCCGCCAATCGGCGTGATCACCGCCGCGGTGCCGCAAGCGCCGGCTTCTTTGAAACGGCTCAGTTCGTCGATACGCACATCGCCTTCGCTGACCTTGAGGTTCAGGCGATCACGAGCCAGTTCCATCAGCGACAGGCGGGTGATGCCTGGCAGTACGGAAGAGGAACGCGGGGTAACGAATTCGTCGTCGCCGGTGATGGCGAAGAAGTTGGCCGAGCCCACTTCTTCGATCTTGCTGTGGCTCGACGGGTCCAGGTAGATGCAGTCGGCAAAACCCTGCTCTTTGGCTTCAGCGCCTGGCAGCAAGCTGGCGGCGTAGTTGCCACCGACCTTGGCGGCACCGGTGCCGTTAGGCGCGGCGCGGTCGTAGTTGGAGATGACGAAATCGTGCGGGGTCATGCCGCCCTTGAAGTAGGCGCCGACCGGAATGCAGAACACGCTGAAGATAAATTCCGGCGCGGTACGCACGCCGATATTGTCGCCAACGCCGATCACAAACGGGCGCAGATACAGCGCGCCGCCGGAGCCGTAAGGCGGAATAAAACGCTCGTTGGCCTTGACCACCTGGCGGCAGGCTTCGATGAACTGCTCGCTGGATACCTGCGGCATCAACAGGCGGTTGCAGCTGCGCTGCATACGCAGGGCGTTCTGGTCGGGGCGGAACAGGTTGATCGAACCGTCTTTGCAACGGTAGGCCTTCAGGCCCTCGAAGCACTGCTGGCCATAGTGCAGGGCAGTGGAGCCCTCGCTGATATGCAGTTGGTTATCTTCGGTGAGGATGCCGTTATCCCACTGGCCATCGCGCCAGTTGGACAGGTAACGGTAGTCGGTCTTGACGTAGCTGAAGCCCAGTGTGCTCCAGTCGATGTTAGCGGTTTGGCCCATGATGATCTCGTTGGGTAGTGACAATAGAGAAGGCAACTGGCTGCCGGTGAATCTGCAGACTGGCGTCAACGCTCGCCCTGTACAACCTGGCCGTGGGCGACCATTGGAATCTGTCTGGACGGAAAAAGAAAGCCTTGATGTGCGCTGGTGGAGGAGCGGTGGGCCAGCCTTTAGTCGCAGGGAAAAAACGCAGGCAAGAAAAAAGGCCTTCGATTTCTCGAAGGCCTTTCTTTTATATGGTGCCGGCACCAGGAGTGAAGCTTGGATGGTGTGGGGCCCTATTTCCCTGGCTCGCTCTTATTTTAATTATATTAAGGGTACTCGGTTGATGGAAATTGTCATTTCCGGCAGCAGGAAGTGGACACGCTGGTGGAGAGATTCTTAACCTGTGAATCGGTCATTTCCTTTTTCTCCCATGTAGTGCGCTGTGCCTCCTTGAGTTCAGTGAATTAAGCTGAGGAGGCGGTGAAGACCAAACGAACAATCTCATCCCTTTTGGGCTTTAGCCCCTCCTTATTACTTAGAGTGCACCGTGGCCGCTACGCGAACGCCAGATCAAATCGAAGAAGCCTATCTAGCCGCAATGGGGGAGGAGCTCGGTTCTGCTTTTTATCCCTTATACGTGGATCTGGTGGAGCTCCACGTGGTGTGGCAGCAGTACCGCCAATTGTTCGGGGCCGACGCTGAGACTGTGCAGGTACTCAATCGCACGGCCGGACTTTTTTTTAAAATCGTGCAAGACGAGCTTTGGGATAGTGTTCTGCTTGGCATTTCACGTTTTACGGACCCTTCCGGTAATGGCTCCAGAAAAAATCTTACGATTCAGACCTTGCCGGCTTTGATCAAGGATTCGGAGCTCCGGTTAGAGGTAGAGTCATTGTGCGTCGCTGCTGTTGCTCAAGCTGCCTTTGCACGGGAGCACCGAAACAAGCGAATCGCCCATCAAGACCATGGCTACAGTATCAGTCGGTCCTCGCATCCACTGAGTGGGATTAGTCGGGAACTGGTTGAGAGCATGCTGGCGTCCTTAAGGGCAGTTCTGAATCGCTTGGACCTGTATTTCAGAGACAATACGGTTTTCTATGAGGACTTTGTCGATGAAAGCGGAGCTCGGGTGCTCGTCCATAAGCTCCAACAGTTCGAGCGCCTTAAAGATGCGTCGAGAGCGCTATGAGTGTCCTGTGGTCCTAGGCCGCTTTTTGGGTTGATACGGGTGCATGCGTAATTGGTGCAATACCGTAGCGTTAAGGTCAGAAGCGTACGGGCATAGATAGGCACGGGTCGAAGTGAGTGCTGAGTAGAGAAAAAAGTCTGTCCAGTTTTCGCTATTCTGAATAATATCCTTCCTTCATGCGAGAAAACTGGTTCAAAGGACCGAAGCTAATGATAGTTTCGCTTAAAATTAGCAATTTTAAATCGATCGTTGAGTTAGATATAAACTTTGAGAAGTTTACGTGTCTTGTTGGTTTGAATGGCGCTGGTAAGAGTAGTGTACTTCAGTCGTTGGATCTGGCCTCGCATCTTATGGCCGGTGATGTGGCGGCTTGGTTGCAACGACGGAACTGGAATGCGCAGGATCTTGGTTCTAAGCTTACTTCGGCTAATAATATAATTATTTTTCTTATTATACAGCTTGAGTCAGGTCGAAAGTTTGAGTGGAGGGCGTCATTTAATCGCCAGCTTTTGAGTTGCACTAATGAAGAAGTTGTAGATCTTCAGCAGGGTCGGGTAATTTTCAACTCTCACAAAGGTCGATATTCGGTTGGTGGAGGTGATTTTTCGAGTATTGACTTTAATTTTGAAGGTTCACTGCTGTCTCATCTGAAAAAAGAAATACTTACGGATGAACTGGTTTCCCTTCGCGAAAAGATACGATCAATTCGATCTTTTGAGCTTTTGTCTCCACATCTTATGAGGTCAACCTCTAGGGATTCATGCTCGGATATTGGGGCGGGAGGTGAGAAGTTGGCTTCTTTTCTGCACGATATGAAGGGCGCTCCAAGAGATAATTTGATTCTTCTTCTTAAAAAATTTTACCCCGCGGTTGTCGGTTTAAAAACTGTACAAAAAAGAGCTGGTTGGAAGCAGCTTTTTGTAATCGAAGAGTTTGATGGGCGTCGTATCGAAACTGAGGCCAAGCATATAAATGATGGCTTGTTGAGGATATTGGCAATACTTGCGCAGACAAGCTCTAATCGGGAAATGATTTTGTTTGATGAGATAGAAAATGGTATTAATCCAGAGATTGTTGAAACTCTAGTTGATCTGCTTCAAGCTGCTCCGCAGCAAGTGCTTGTTACTACGCATAGTCCGTTAATTCTTAACTATCTCAGTGATGAGGTGGCAGAGAAATCAGTACAGTTCATTTACCGATCATCAACGGGCGGAACCAAGGCGTCTCCGCTTTTTGGTGTAGATCGTATGAAGGGAAAGTTGGACTACATGGGGCCTGGAGAGGCTTTTGTAGACACTAGCCTTACGCAGCTAGCTAAAGAGCTTGCCGCGTTTCCTGAAAAGTCAACAGAACATTTAAGGCTCATATTTAAGAGAAGTTATAGAGGATGATAGTAGTACTAAGCGGAGAGGGACCGTCCGACCTTGGTTGCTGCAATGTTGCTGTCGGTTCATGCTCATCCCCCGATTTCGTCCCTGGTCCGATGACGGTATTAATAGATGACTTAATAGATCAGGCATATGGCTACAGTCCGCTAGCTAATACTCCTGCTATTTATCGTTATTACAGCGAGCATTCCTTAGCAAGAAGGGCTCAGCTCAGAAAGGGTAATCGTCCATTTATTCTTGCGGGGAAAAAGCATCAGCAAGAAACTGGCTACTTTTATATAAACGCCTGGATGCTTGGGGAAATTGCCCTGGGACTTGAAGAGGCGGAAGATGACATGTCTGTCGCTGTATTGTTTCGCGACTCCGACGGTACCAACAGTTCTAGAGCTGATCTTTGGCAGGTAAAGTATGACTCCATGGAGTCTGGATTTAAACGAGCCAACTATGAACGAGGCGTTCCTATGTTACCTCGTCCAAAATCTGAAGCTTGGCTGCTTTGCGCTGCTAAACCTAATCCGTATCAGCATTGTGGTCAGCTAGAGGAACTTCCAGGTAACGATAACTCTCCCCATTCGGCTAAGCGACAATTGGATGCTGCTTTGAATAATTTGACTTCTACGCAGAATCTTGTGGCTTGGCTGCAAGCAAATCGATTTGACAGCGATTCAGCAGCTGGACAAATGCATAGCTATGCGGCTTTTAAGAATCGTTTCCTTGCGGTCTTGTAAATATCTATTTGATATTATGGCCGGCCGGCCAACTTGCGAGCATATTCACGGTCACTAAGGTCTTTCTTAGGGTTAGCCTTGGTCCATTGTTCGGCCCTGCCGCAGTTCGTGCAGGCCAGTACCTCGTTGTTGGCGCTGAGTACGTAAAGCTTTGCATTCGGGCCTGCTCCCACCTTTAAGCCTGCGTCCGTTACTTCAAATCCTGGAGTGTCATAGCGTAGGCGATCCATGGTCTCGAATTTGAACGTCCAAACTCGGACCTGTTTCTCTCGCCAGACTCCCATGATGGTCAAGGGATCATTTTTCGTCGTGCGTTGGTAAACCCAGTCACCCTCGTAAGATGTCAGCTTTGGGGCCTCAGTCTCGCGGCGTGCCTTTTCAAGCGCGTCTTTCTGGATTTTCTCCAGCTCGGCATTCAGCGCTTCCTCGTTCTTGCGAGCTTGATCTTTAAGCAGCTGGTCAACGTCATACGGCCCCTTTGGGTCGTACTGCCAAACATGCTCATCTGCCTTCATGCCAAGCACTTTGCAGTTAAGGCAATCTAGGCTCCGTTCATCTACGTTGCGTTTCATAACCAAACGCGTCGCGCTGTTAGTTGCATCATCCAGAAGAAGCTTGTTGTCCTTTACCGATACCTTCATTTTGGCCAGTGGCTTGATTCCGTTTTTCCCCAGGTCACCGAAGAGCTCCGCATCATTTCCGTGAACGTTGAGCACCATAGCCCCGCTCATGCTTGAGTCTTTGAATCGATAAGCACCGGAGAAGTCCTCGGCACCGCAGCCGCTCAATATGGCTCCCAATACCGCGACGGTGACAAAAGCGGATCGTTTCTGCATGACATCCTTCCCTTGATTATTCATTGCCCTTTACGGCTAAAGCTTGCATCAGCAAATTGGCGTCATTTTGCCATCATTTATTAAGCTGGTGCGCTTCCTTTGTGGTTGAGCTGTTTGATGAACCGATCCGCGTAACATTCATCTAGCCGCATCAATAGAGGGGTCCAATACAGGCGCAGGACCTTGCCTTCTGTGGCGATTACGACGGGGCGAATGCTAGAGGACCACTTCATTTCGGGAAACATGCAGCTCACGATCATCAGCTCATCTAAATCAGCTCGCATCATCATCACGTTCCTCCCGCCACTCTAGCCATTCCACTAACGCCCACAAAGCAGCACCCAAAAACGCCAGCGCTACGATGCTCCAGAGCGGCATTAGCCGGTTTGAGCCCAGCCAAAAGCCGGCCCCGGCAAACATGATCCTCACTACAACTCGTCTCATAAGAACCTCCTCCTTTCAGGTAGAGGAAGACCGTAACGTGAGATCACCGTGTGCCATTGGTCGGTGAATAAAAGTTGTCGTTGCCCGTGCTGGGAATCGAGGGCGCCGCAGTGGTTTTTTGGAGGAGGGCAGGGATTTCCAAAGGATGCGGTAGCGCCCGGCGGTGCCAGCCGTATGTGTCTCAGTAGTTTTGCCTGTGGGAAAGCTAAGCAATGGCTGTGTATCCGCTAGGGGAGGGCGGCGGATAACCGAGATGATGGGCCTGTGCGTCAACATCCGCTTAAGTAAAGAAGAAAATCGCCGTGAGGCGGTTTTCTTATACATGTAGCTAAATTGGAGTAGCGGTTTCCCAAATCTGAAGATGGGCTTGGAATTTCAGAAGCGCGGTTTCCGAATCTGCTCTGAGAATACTTGTAGGAGTGCGTGTGGCAAGTGCATTGAAAGACTGCCCAAGGCTCCACGACTCCGACTCGTCAATCACTATCAGCCGATCATGCAACGATCGCTCTGGAGCAAGTCTTACTTGCAATGGACGGTCAGAGCCGTATTGCTGCTCCCAACTCCTAACCGCCGGAGCCAATGCCGGTTTTCTTCCATTGGCATCGGCCAAAATCAGCGTGGTAACTCCTACCGGTACCAATACCGCAAAATCGGTTAGGAGGTTGGCGTCAGCAAAGGGGTCGACGAACATTACGGTATTGCCCGCTACGGAAAGCAGTTTTGACAGGGCTGTAAAAGCTGAAAACGCCTCCCCGACAGGGATAAAGGCACCTTGAGATGATGGGGATGCTTGAAGTTCAGCCCGAGCTAAAGCTCGATAAAGAACAATAGATATTTGTTGGGCTGCACTAGGTTGGCCAAAGTTGAGAAGGGAAGACCCCAGACGCTCGACTGCCGAAGTGAAGTTGGCCGCATCCAAGGGGTTGTCACCTTCCTCAACCAGAGCCGCAGCGCGTCCTAACCAGCGCTGTGCTAACGGTAACTGCCATTCCTGATTTGCCAAGTTTGGCATTTCTGCGATTAGGTAGCCGAGCTGGTGATAGAGACGATCGGGTTCGATGGGCATTCTGCTTCAGTCCTTGAATTGAGAGAACGCAACGCTAGCACCGAGTAGTCCATCTGTGAACGTATCCCTCTTAGGTGTATTTGAGTCGCCCCTAGTTTCGTAGACACCTCCAAGCCTTAAACTGAGGCCCATTAGGAGGTGCCATGAGCAACCAGCGTTCTCCCGAAGAATTCAAAATCGAAGCGGTCAAGCAAGTGACCGAACGCGGCCTACCTGTTGCCGAGGTAGCGGCTCGTTTAGGCATGTCCGTGCACAGCCTTTATGCATAGGTGAAGCGCTACAGCAACCCCCAAGAGCAGCGTGAGCAGGAAGACGATCAGCAAGCTGAATTGCGTCGTTTACGTGCGGAACTCAAGCGCGTTACCGAAGAGCGAGACATCCTAAAAAAGGCCGCTGCGTACTTTGCCAAGGAGTGCGCCTTCATCAATAAGCTGTCAGCGGAATACCCTGTTCGCCGTCTGTGCCTGCCCCTTACAGTCCATGCTAGTGGTTACTACGCCTGGCTTGCTGAGCCAAAGTCAGCAAGGGCCAAAGATGATTAACGCCTGCTTGGTCTGATTAAACACTCATGGCTGGAAAGCGGCGGTGTCTACGGGTATCGAAAAATCCATGACGATCTGCGCGAGCTGGGTGAACAGTCCGGCAGACACCGCGTTGCTCGACTGATGCGCCAAGAAGGACTGCGGTCGCAGACGGGGTATCGACGCCGTCCAGGCCGTTACGGTGGCAAGCCTCCAG
>JBCECW010000011.1:0-996 GCA_039207785.1 Pseudomonas sp.
GCCCTACCCGTTCGAGAAGCTCCGCGCCCTGCTGGCCGACGCTCAGCCGCCGGCCGGCAAAAGCGCGATTGCCCTGTCCATCGGCGAGCCCAAGCACAAGTCGCCAGACTTCGTCGCCAAGGCCCTGAGCGACAACCTCGACCAGCTCGCCGTCTACCCCACCACCCTGGGTATCCCGGCCCTGCGCGAAAGCATCGCGCGCTGGTGCGAGCGCCGCTTCAACGTGCCGGCCGGCTGGCTGGACGCCGGCCAGCACGTGCTGCCGGTCAATGGCACCCGCGAGGCGCTGTTCGCCTTTACCCAGACCGTGGTGCAGCGCAGCGATGATGGCCTGGTGGTCAGCCCCAACCCGTTCTATCAAATCTACGAAGGCGCGGCGTTTCTCGCCGGCGCCACGCCGCACTACCTGCCGTGCCTGGAAGAAAACGGCTTTAACCCAGACTTCGATGCCGTCTCGGCCGATGTCTGGCAGCGCTGCCAGATTCTGTTTCTGTGCTCGCCCGGCAACCCCACCGGCGCATTGATTCCGCTGGAAACACTGAAAAAGCTGATCGCCCTGGCCGACCAGTACGACTTTGTGATCGCCGCCGACGAGTGCTACAGCGAGCTGTACTTCGACGAAGCCAACCCGCCGGTAGGCCTGCTGAGCGCCTGCGCCGCCCTGGGCCGCCGCGACTTTTCCCGCTGCGTGGTATTCCATAGCCTGTCCAAGCGCTCCAACCTGCCAGGCCTGCGCTCCGGCTTCGTTGCCGGTGATGCCGCAATCCTGAAATCATTCCTGCTGTACCGTACCTACCACGGCTGCGCCATGCCGGTACAAACCCAGCTGGCCAGCGTGGCCGCCTGGAATGACGAAGCCCACGTACGCGCCAACCGTGACCTGTACCGGGAAAAATACGACGCCGTGCTGGATATCCTGCAGCCGGTGATGGACGTGCAGCGTCCCGATGGCGGCTTCTACCTGTGGGCAAAAACGCCGATGGACGATGCCCAGTT
>JBCECW010000011.1:1006-8345 GCA_039207785.1 Pseudomonas sp.
CCGCGCGCTGTTCGCCAAGGAACACGTCACCGTGGTGCCGGGCTCGTACCTGTCGCGCGAAGTCGATGGTTTCAACCCTGGCGCCGGCCGCGTGCGCATGGCCCTGGTCGCGCCGTTGGCCGAATGTGTCGAAGCCGCCACGCGCATTCGCGCCTTTATCCAGAACAAGGCAAACGCATGAGCATTACCCTGTACGGCATCAAAGCCTGCGACACGATGAAAAAAGCCCGCACCTGGCTGGACGAGCACAAGGTCGACTACCACTTCCACGACTACAAGGCCGTGGGCATCGACCGCGAGCACCTCAAGCAATGGTGCAGCGAACATGGCTGGGAAAAGGTGCTCAACCGCGCCGGCACCACCTTTCGCAAGTTGAGCGACGCTGACAAGAGCGACCTCGACCAGGCCAAGGCCATCGAACTGATGGTGGCCCAGCCTTCGATGATCAAGCGTCCGGTGCTGGACCTGGGCAGCAAGACGCTGCTGGGGTTCAAGCCGGACACCTATTCAGCCGCCTTCGACTAGAGCCGGCGTATTCCAATAAAACACCGTGACAGCCGCCCCTTAATTTGGCGCGAGCCAGTCAGCCCTAATTTTGTAAGAGGAAACAGCATGTCCAATTCCCTGTTCAGCCTGGCCTTCGGCGTCGGCACCCAAAACCGCGAAGGCAACTGGCTGGAAGTGTTCTACGCCCTGCCGCTGCTGAACCCGGCTGTCGACTTGGCGAGCAAAGTCAGCGAAAAACTCGGCTACACCGGCGGCAACCAGGCCATCGCCTTTACCAGCAACCAGGCCACGGAACTTGCCGATCTGCTGAAAAACGTCGACAGCGCCCAGGCCGCCCTGCTCACCCGCCTGGCCGAAAGCCAGCGCCCGCTGGTGGCCACCCTGCTGGCCGAAGACGCCGCGCTGACCTCCACCCCCGAGGCCTACCTGAAGCTGCACCTGCTCTCCCACCGTCTGGTGAAGCCGCACGGCCTGAGCCTGGCCGGCATCTTCCCGCTGCTGCCGAACGTAGCCTGGACCAGCCAGGGCGCGGTCGACCTCAGCGAACTGGCCGAACGCCAACTGGAAGCGCGCCTCAAAGGCGAGCTGCTGGAAGTGTTCTCGGTGGACAAGTTCCCGAAAATGACCGACTACGTGGTACCGGCTGGCGTGCGCCTGGCTGACAGCTCGCGTATCCGCTTGGGCGCCTACGTGGGCGAAGGCACCACCGTGATGCACGAAGGCTTTATCAACTTCAACGCCGGCACCGCAGGCCCAGGCATGATCGAAGGCCGCGTTTCAGCGGGCGTATTCGTCGGCAAGGGTTCGGACCTGGGCGGCGGCTGCTCCACCATGGGCACCCTGTCCGGTGGCGGCAATATCGTGATCAGCGTGGGCGAAGGCTGCCTGATCGGCGCCAACGCCGGTATCGGCATTCCATTGGGCGACCGCAACACCGTGGAGTCGGGCCTGTATATCACCGCCGGCACCAAGGTGGCGCTGCTGGACGACCAGAACCAACTGGTAAAAGTGCTCAAGGCCCGCGACCTGGCCGGCCAGCCGGACCTGCTGTTCCGTCGCAACTCGCAGACCGGCGCCGTGGAAGCCAAATCGCACAAAACCGCGATCGAGCTGAACGCCGCGCTGCACGCGCACAACTGATAGAAACACCCTACGGACTCACTCCGTAGGGTGTGCTCTGCGCACCGAGGCCCTTCAAATGGCCAAGCCGGTGCGCAGAGCACACCCTACCCGTCTCGGAACCCGTTATGTCGCTGACCTCTCCCTGGCGTGCGGACTTCCCGGCCCTGGCCGCCCTCGCCGCCGAAGGCCAGACCTATCTCGACAGCGCCGCTACCTCGCAAAAACCCCAGGCCATGCTCGATGCCCTGCTGGGTTACTACGCTGCCGGCGCTGCCAATGTGCACCGCGCCCAGCATGTGCCGGGCGAACGGGCGACCCGTGCGTTCGAAGCCGCACGCGACAACGTGGCGCGTTGGCTAAATGCTGCCAGCCGCGACGAAATCATCTTTACCCGCGGCGCCACCGAGGCGCTCAACCTGCTGGCCTATGGCCTGGAAGAACACTTCCACGCCGGCGACGAAATCGTCATCAGCGCCCTGGAGCACCACGCCAACCTGCTGCCCTGGCAACAACTGGCGCAGCGCCGTGACCTGGCCCTGATCGTGTTGCCGATTACGGCGGCCGGCCAGGTCGACCTGGTAGCCGCCAAGCACCTGATCGGCCCGCGTACGCGGCTGGTGGCGATCAGTCAGCTGTCCAACGTCCTGGGCACCTGGCAGCCGCTGGCCGAACTGCTGCAACTGGCGCAAGCCCAAGGCGCCATCACCGTGGTCGATGGCGCCCAGGGCGTGGTGCATGGCCGCCACGATATGCAGGCGCTGGGCTGCGACTTTTATGTCTGCTCCAGTCACAAGCTCTACGGCCCGGATGGCGTTGGCGTGCTCTATGGCCGTGCCGCCAGCTTGCAGCGCGTGCTGCCCTGGCAGTTCGGCGGCGAAATGCTGCTGCAGACCGACTACCACACAGCCAAATTCCGCCCGGCGCCGCTGGGCTTTGAGGCCGGTACGCCGGCGGTGTCCGCCGTGATTGCCCTGGGCGCCACGCTGGACTACCTGGCCGGCCTGGACAGCGCCGCCGTACTGGCGCACGAAGCCGCCCTGCACGACGAGCTGCTCGCCGGCCTGCAGGCCCGCCCTGGGGTGCGTATCCTCGGCACGCCACAAACGGCCCTGGCCAGCTTTGTGGTGGACGATATACACAGCGCCGACCTCGCCCATTTACTTACCGACCAAGGCATTGCCGTACGCGCCGGCCATCACTGCGCCATGCCATTGCTGCGCGGGCTGGGCTTGCCCGGCGCCATTCGCGTATCCCTGGGCCTGTATAACGACAGCAGCGATCTGCAGCGGTTTTTCCTGGCGCTGGACCAGGCCCTGGAGATTCTTGGATGAGTACCCTGCCCGCTGCCGCCGCCCAGGCATTGGAAACCTTCGGCCAACCCATCAGCTGGGAACAGCGGGCACGCCTGTTGATGAGCTGGGGCGAACAACTGGTGCCGCTCAGCGACGCTGAACGCAGCGACGCCAGTCGGGTAGACGGCTGTGAAAGCCTGGTGTGGTTGGTGGCCGAGCAGCACGCCGGCCACTGGCAGTTCCGCGCCAGCAGCGATGCCCGGCTGATACGCGGGCTGCTGGCCCTGCTGCTGGTACGGGTCAATGGCCTACCGGTGGAAGAACTGCCGGCCCTGGACCTGGCCGCCTGGTTTACCCAGTTGGGCCTGGCCCGTCATCTGTCGCCCTCGCGCAGCAACGGCCTGCAGGCCGTGCTGACACGAATGGCAGAGCTCTCCCTTAGCGCGCCTCGATAGACGCCGCCGGGCCGATGGCCTGTGGCGCATTCTGTTTCAACCAGGCTTTCGCCGGTGCCGCACCCCGTACAGTGGCATCAAGAAATGCCGTGCTCACGCCTTGCACATTGGCCACCTGATGGGCATCGAACCAGTTCAAGCTGTCCTGACCATGGCCCATGGTGTCGGGCTGCGGACGGCGCTTGGGACCTTCGCCGCCGTCGGCACCAGGTGGGCCGCTGGTGCCGTCACGGCCACCCGCACCAGGACTCAGATCAGCGTCGCGCTTGGGCGGTTTGTGGCCCTCGCTGTCGGCGCTCGGCAACTCTTCCAGCGAGCCGCTGAACAACTGATGCTGGGCATTCTTGGCAATCAACTGATAGCTGCCGGGATTGGGGTTGCCACGCCAGATTGCCTGGCGGCGCTCGGGGGAATCCACCCAACTGAAGGGGTCTTCGTCGTGCGGGCCGGTAATGCTCAACAACGGCACATCCACCCGCGCCGCCGCGCTGCCAGGGCCCACATAGGGGCTAAGCAGGATCACCGCCTTGGGCTGCCAGCCGGCCAGCATGGCGTCGCCAGCCAATGCGGCGGCGGTTTGCGCACCGAGGTCATAGCCGGCGAGCACCACGTTCTGCCAATCCACCCCGGCGACCTGCGCATCGCCGGCCTGACCACGCACCCGTAGCTGATTCAGCACCTGCTGCACCACGGCAATACGCTCGCTCAAGGCTTTATCCGAGTAGGCACGTTGCGCCATGCCACGGAAGGTACCGGCCTGTGCCTCGCTGCTGGAATAGATGCCACGGCCATACTGCTGCGGCTGGATCGACACCACCGCATAACCGGCATCCGCCCAGGTGCGGCGCCACTGCAAACCGGCGTGGGCCCCTTCGCCCAGGCCCGGCAGGAACACTACCAGCGGCGCCGCAGCGCTGTGCTGCGCCGGGGCCAGCCAGCTGACGTCAATGGCTTGTTCGGCCACGGTGAACTCGGCATCCCAGCCCTGGCTCGGCCCCTGCTGCGGCGCCTGGTACGACTTGGCGGCAAAGGCGGCGATGGCCTCGTGAGGGTTTTTCAGATCATTGGGGTTGCTGGCACAGGCACTCAACAAGGCGCCTGTCAGCACTAACGCGACAGGTAGGAAGGGACGTTTGAGCATTGCACGAATCCGCGAGAAAACCGGCGAGCCGGGGACCTGCGCAGTGTGCCGCAAGAACGTGCGGCTGCCAGTAGCCAGTAGGTAATGGCTAGGTAAATTTTCCGATACACAGCCCTCGGCTACGTGCCCGTCAGAAGCGCCACTTGAGCCCCAGCCCTGCGCTGCGTTGGACATCGACAAAACTGCCATGGGCGTAACCGCCATAGAGGGTGAATTGCACCGCATCCGTGAGGTCCAGGGCCACGCCGGTGCTCGCCTCGAAACGGTCCTCGCGGCGTAGCGACTGAAAGCGGCTGTCGTCCAGTACCAGCTCGCGGTCAGCGCGCTGGTTGCGGCTATAGCCCAGCTCCAGCCATGGCGTCAGCGTCTGCTGATCAAAGGTGAAGGTTCGTTTCAGGGAGACCGCCGCGCGGTATTGTTGCGCCCTCTGCGCCTGCGTGTGCACCGCACTACCTTCCACGTGGTACTGGCTAGACGGCAGGTAAACCAGGGCGGCCATCAACGACGGCTGAATACGCAGCGCGCCCATTTCCAGCACCTGGCCTACGCCCAGCGAAGCCAGCCAGGCGTGACGATCAATCGCAGCGTTGTCATCGATGCGTAGCGTGCCGTCGTAAAGGCTGTAGCCCAGCGAGCCGGTAAAAAACAGCTGGCTGGGCCAGGCCCACTTGCCGTACAGCGAAGCCGTGTTGCTGTTGCCTTTGCCGGAGGCGCCCTGGTCAAACTGGCCCTGGGCAGTCGTCTGGGCGATGGCCAGGCCGGCGACCAGCGTACCGGCAGCGGTATCCACTGCCTTGTCGGCGCCGACGCGCCTGGTCAGCAAGCGCTGGCTTCTAAGCCGGGTGCCATCGGTGGCATAGCGGTTAGCGCTGGTTTTTACCTCCGACCACAAGCCGCTGTCGTCGCTATCCAGGCGCTCCAGGTAACTTTGCAATTGCGCCTGCTCGCCGGTTACGGCCTGAAAGTAGCCATCGTTTTCCGAGATCACTGCGTTGGCGCGGCGGCTGGTCCAACGGTTTTGCACAGGGTCGGGCGCGCTGCTCGCGCTGGCCAATAGCGCGTTATACAGGCCCCAGCTATCGGCATCGGCGAGGCCGCCCGCCTGGTCGTGGTAAAGCTCGTAGCGGTAGTTGCCGGCCTCGACATAGCCGTTTTGCAGGGTGACGTTCAACGCCTCCTGCCCAGGCTGCGCCAGCAGTACCAGCGGCTGGTAAGCGGCGGCACGCGCCTCGGGATGCGCCGGGGTGCCGATATCCTGCACCGCCAGGGTCAGGTCACCGCTGGCCGTACCGGCGACGCGCAGCTGGTCGCCTTTGCCGGCATAGAGATCGGTACGCATCGACACCAGCCCATCAGCAAGCAACGCATCGCTGACAGCCAGATGGCTGAAGTGCTGCGCTGGCCCGGCGAACGCCAGCCGGGCGCCCGGTTGCATCTGCAAGGCGCCGACGCTGGCATCCCGATCGAGCTGCCACTGTGCCTGTCCGGTCATCAGCACCGAAGAACCGCTTTGCCCCTCTACCGCGCCCAGCAAGCGGGCCTTGCCCAGGGTTAGCTGGCTATTGCCATCAAGATAGACAGTGCCGGTCACCTCGGTGCTTAACGGCTGGTTATCCACAGCGCCGTAAGTGCAGGTCACGCTATCGGCAACCACACACTCCGGGGTATAGCGCTGCCAGTCGGCGGTATCGTCGACGCTTACCGTACCCAGGGAAATGCGGCTGCCGGCGGCGCCATAAATATCGCTGGCCAGGCTGATCTGCCGACCGACCTTCAGCGAAGCTGTGTCGGCCACCTCGATGCGGCGGGCGCCATAGGTGGTTTGTGGCCTGGCATACACGGAGTAGTCGGCATTCAGCTCGGCATAGGGCGACAGCACCAGGGTGCCCTTTTGCACAGCGACGGTGCCATTGAGCGTACTGCCACCCGACAGCTCCAGCAGCCGATCCGCGCTCAGCGGGGCAAACACCAGGTTCAGCTCGCCGTTGGCCAAGGCCGGGTTGTCCTCGCCCAGCTTGCCCTTGTAGAAATCGTAGTTAACCCGCTCGCCCGCCGGGTTTTGCGCCGAGGCCAGCACCAGCTTGCGGGCATCGCTGGCGGTCAGGGTCAGCGTGGCGGCCTGGTTGCCGTTGTGGTTGACCAACTGCGCGCCGTTGTCGACGTTATGGATATGGGCAAACTGCAGCGCATTGCCGTTGAGATCCAGGCGCCCACCGCGAAAGCCGAAGTACAGGGTATTGGGGTCGATCTGTCGGCCATCAGCGAGCACCACCGTGGCCCGGCCACTGACGATATCCACCCGTGAGAAAGCCCGGACATTGCCGGCCAGATCCGGCTGCTGGTCCAACAGCACCGTGCCTTCGCCCACATTCAAGGCCCCGGCATTGCTGCCGCTGGCGTTGATATGCAAGGTGCCGCTGCCCAGCTTGTGCAGGCTGTCGCCAGCAACCCCGTTGACCTGCCAGAGCACGTTACTGGTGCCATTGACCGTTATCCCCGCCCCCTTCCAGGTTTGCTGGCCGATAGGTGTCACGCGGTAGTCGTTAGTGAAGGTCAGAGCACCGGCGCCCATATCCACGTCCTGGTGCAGCAGCACGGTGCCGCCTTGCCCTGCAAAGGTCAGGTTCTTGCCGGCGTTTAACGCGCCCATGCCCGACGTTACATATGGACCGTCGGCCACGCTGGGGTCGGTGCCGTGCCAGACCCAGGTCTGCTGGCCTTGCGCGAGGCTGGCGGCGTTCCAGTGAATCGGCGCGGCGGGATCGACATCGGTAACCGGGGCATCGCTATCCTGGTCGACCAGCGCCGCATAGGTGGCGTAG
>JBCECW010000011.1:8355-18639 GCA_039207785.1 Pseudomonas sp.
GTATAGCTCGCCAATAAATACCCAGCGTTTGTCGACGTTGTCCCATGCGATCAATGGTGAGCCACTATCGCCAGGTTCGACCGCAATAGGCAAAGGCAGATGCACGTCGGTAAAGAGCTGGCCCTGGGTGCCCGAGCCCAGGAACCAGTTGTAGTAGCTGTACAGCTGCGCGGTAGTGATGGTGCCACCCGTGGTCCAGGTATAGGCGCCGGTCAGATTGACCTTGGTACCGTCCGCCGATTGGATATTTTGCGTACCGGCACCTGCCCGGTAGAACACCGGAAAACGGCTGCGGTCATTGAAACTGGCCCAAGGCAGGGGCGACATGGCGATGGGCGTAGCCTCGGTCACCAGCTTGTCCAGGCGCGGTGTGGCGAAGTCGCCGCCATAGACATTGCCTTTGCTGTCGACTTGCTCGGTGTAGTTATGCGCCACCTTGCGGTAGCTGTATTCGTGGTTGTCGATCAGCTCGCGGTAATTGTTGTTGTAGCCGAAGGAGACGGCGCGAAAGCCTTTGTTGTGGTTGGCCGTGGCAATGTATTGCGGGTTGATCAGTTGAGCGAAACCGGCGGTTACCAGCCCGGACCAATCCGGCATGGGTGCCTTGTTCAATACCCCCGCCAGGCTGCCGTCCTTGAACTGCACCTCGATATCGGTCGCCCCTGGGCGGAACGGCCCGCGGTTTTCGGCAAAATTGCGGTAGAGCAGGTAATCGATATCGTCGCGCACGGTGCCGGCCTGGGCGGCCTGCTGGCTAAGCGCATGCACCACAAGGGCAAGGGCAGTCAGTTTCCAACGGAAGGTTTTCATGGCGGGGTCTGTCAGTCGGTGAAGGAAGCTCTCCACCCCGCTTTCCAGCCATCACGCATGTGCTGGCGCGAGTAAGCGCACCGGGAAAACAGGGCCCGGCACTCTCGCTTAATGCTCGATGTAAAAAGAGGCGATCAATCCGTTCGGCGAGTAAGAAAGCTCTCTGAAGCCAGCGCACCCGAGCCAGGCATTGCACCTGGCTTATGGCCGCAGGAGCCGCTAGCCGATCTTGCCCCGCTCCGAAGGACGGCGCACACCGGCCACCAACTTATCCACCGCCTTGGCCGCCGCCACCATGCCAAAGGTGGCCGTGACCATCATCACCGCGCCAAAACCGCCGGCGCAGTCGAGTTTCACGCCATCGCCAACGAACTTCTTCTCCAGGCAGATGCTGCCGTCGGGCTTGGGATAACGCAGCTGCTCGCGCGAATACACACACGGCACGCTGTAGTGGCGGCCCGGGGTACGGGAAAAACCGTAGTCACGGCGCAATGCCGAACGGACGCTGGAGGCCAGGGGATCGTTGACGGTTTTATTCAGGTCGCCCACCTGAATCAGCAGCGGGTCGATCTGCCCGCCGGCGCCACCGGTGGTGATGATCTGGATCTTGCGGCGCTTGCACCAGGCAATCAGCGCCGCCTTGGCATTGACGCTGTCGATGCAGTCGACCACGCAATCGAGCTCGACGGTGATGTGCTGCGCCATGGTGTCGCGGGTGACAAAGTCGCTGACCGCATGCACCACGCAATTGGGGTTGATGGCGCGGATACGCTCGGCCATGACCTCGACCTTGGGCTGGCCGATGGCGCCCTGCATGGCATGGATCTGCCGATTGGTGTTGGTGACGCAGACATCGTCCAGGTCAAACAACGAGATTTCGCCAACGCCACTGCGGGCCAGGGCCTCGGCCGTCCACGAGCCGACCCCGCCAATCCCGACCACCGCCACATGGGCCGCCGCCAGGCGCGCCAGGCCATCGCGGCCATACAGGCGGGCAATGCCGCCAAAGCGTTGTTCATCTGTACTCATCACACACCTCTATACGGCACGGCACCCCTTGGCAGGCAGCACCGGGCAAATCGGCGCGCATTATATGAAGGGCCGCACGTGCATACCATGGCGCCGGTACAAGTATGGTTCAGAGCGTGCGCGGCACCGGCTGGCTATGCTTAACTGCCACCGGTGCCGAACTAAAAACTGACCGGGCTGACCAAGCTTTGCAGGCACTATTTACCGCCATTTGAGGCCGGGGTAGGATGCGCGCCGACCGGCGCTCGCCGGCATCTCTCCGTTCCACCCTTTGGAACCTGAAACGTCTATGTCATCGCGTAAATTTGGACTCAACCTGGTGGTATTCGTGGCGATTGCCGCGCTCTTCACCGGTATCTGGGCGCTGTATAACCGTCCGGTCTCCGCACCCGACTGGCCCGAGCAAATCTCCGGGTTTTCCTTTTCGCCGTTCCGGCTCGACCAGAACCCGCAAAAAGACCAATACCCCACCGACGATCAAATGCGCGAAGACCTCGCTCTTCTCGCCAAACATACCGATAACGTACGGACCTACTCGGTCGACGGCACCCTGGGCGATATCCCCAAGCTGGCCGAAGAGTTTGGCCTGCGCGTAACCCTCGGGATCTGGATCAGCCCGGACGAGGAGCGCAACGAGCGCGAAATCGCCCGCGGTATCGAAATCGCCAATTCCTCGCGCAGCGTCGTGCGGGTGGTGGTGGGTAACGAGGCGCTGTTCCGCCGCGAAGTCACGCCCAAGCAACTGATGGCCTTTATCGACCGCGTACGCGCCCAGGTAAAAGTGCCGGTGACCACCTCCGAGCAGTGGCATATCTGGGAGAAATACCCCCAGCTGGCCAACCACACGGACCTGGTGGCCGCCCACATCCTGCCCTACTGGGAATTTATTCCCATGGAAGACTCCACTCAGTTCGTGCTCGACCGCGCGCGCGACCTGAAACGTATCTTCCCGAAAAAACCCTTGCTGCTGTCCGAGGTGGGCTGGCCGAGCAACGGCCGCATGCGCGGTGGTGCTGACGCCAGCCAGGCGGACCAGGCCATTTACCTGCGTACCCTGGTTAACACCTTGAACGCCAAGGGCTACAACTACTTTGTGATCGAAGCCTTCGACCAGCCGTGGAAGGCCAGCGATGAAGGTTCGGTAGGCGCCTACTGGGGCGTGTTCAACGCCGCGCGCCAGCAGAAGTTCGCCTTTGAAGGCCCGGTAGTGGCCATTCCGCAATGGCGCGTACTGGCCATCGGCTCGGTGGTACTGGCCATGCTCGCCCTGGCCTTGCTGCTGATCGACGGCAGTGCCCTGCGCCAGCGCGGCCGCACCTTCCTGACCTTTGTCGCCTTTGCCGGCGGTTCGGTACTGGTATGGATCGGCTACGACTACAGCCAGCAATACAGCACCTGGTTCAGCCTGACCGTGGGCCTGCTCCTGGGGGTTGGTGCCATCGGTGTGTTTATCGTGCTGCTGACCGAGGCCCATGAACTCGCCGAGGCGGTATGGGTGCATAAACGCCGCCGGCCGTTTATCCCGGTGATCGGTGACAGCTCGTACCGGCCGAAAGTGTCGATCCATGTGCCCTGCTACAACGAGCCGCCGGACATGGTCAAACAGACCCTCGACGCCCTCGCTGCCCTGGATTACCCGGACTTTGAAGTGTTGATCATCGACAACAACACCAAAGACCCGGCGGTCTGGGAACCGGTACAGGCCTACTGCGAACAGCTGGGCCCGCGCTTCCGCTTCTTCCACGTGGCACCGCTGCATGGCTTCAAAGGCGGCGCGCTGAACTACATCCTGCCGTACACCGCGCCGGATGCCGAAGTGGTGGCGGTGATCGACTCGGACTACTGCGTCGACCCGAACTGGCTCAAGCATATGGTGCCGCACTTCGCCGACCCGAAAATCGCCGTGGTGCAGTCGCCGCAGGACTACCGCGACCAGAACGGCAGCGCCTTCAAGAAGCTCTGCTACGCCGAATACAAAGGCTTCTTCCATATCGGCATGGTCACCCGTAACGACCGCGACGCGATCATCCAGCACGGCACCATGACCATGATTCGCCGTACCGTGATGGACGAGCTGAAGTGGGCAGACTGGACCATCTGCGAAGACGCCGAGCTGGGTCTGCGGGTATTCGAAAAAGGTTATTCCGCCGCTTACGCCTACGACAGCTTCGGCAAGGGCCTGATGCCCGACACCTTTATCGACTACAAGAAGCAGCGCTTCCGCTGGGCCTATGGCGCCATCCAGATCATGAAGGGCCACGCCCAGCATCTGTTCCGTGGCAAAGACACCGAGCTCAAGCGCGGCCAGCGTTACCACTTCGTGGCCGGCTGGCTGCCGTGGGTAGCCGATGGCTTGAATATCTTCTTCACCATCGGTGCGCTGCTGTGGTCGGCGGCGATGATCATCGTGCCGCAACGGGTCGACCCGCCGCTGCTGATCTTCGCCATTCCGCCCCTGGCGCTATTCTTCTTCAAGTTCGGCAAGATCGTGTTCCTCTACCAGCGCGCGGTTGGCGTCAACCTGAAGGACGCGTTCTGCGCCGCACTGGCAGGGCTGGCGTTGTCGCACACCATCGCCAAGGCGGTGCTGTATGGCTTCTTCACCACCAGCATCCCGTTCTTCCGCACGCCGAAGATGCGCTCCAGCCACGGCTTTATGGTGGCCATGGCCGAGGCCCGCGAAGAGGTGTTTATCATGCTGCTGCTGTGGGGCGCGGCGGTGGGTATCGGCATCGTGCAAGGCTTCCCCAGCAACGACGTGAAGTTCTGGGTCGCCATGCTGCTGGTGCAGTCCCTGCCCTACCTGGCGGCGCTGATCATGGCGCTGCTGTCCTCCCTGCCCAAGCCGCCGGAAACCCCGGAAGTGGCCTTGGCGGAGTGATCGTCAGGCAGTAACGAGAAAGGGCAGCCAAGTGGCTGCCCTTTTTATTGCGCGCAAAAACACCGCTGTTTTCTACCCGATCTCTTCGCTGAAGACGGAGCCGGCTGACTCGCTGGAAGGCGGCGTGCTGCATACACAAAATTCCGGGTGAGTAGTCTGGAGCGTGATCCCGCCCAGACTCTAAACGGAGGTATGCCCCGTGACTCAGCATCGAATTGTCGTGCCCGCCATCCCCCTCCCCTGCTTAGCGAACAAGCGCCTGTTACCGAGGCCGAGCTGGCTGCTGGCCTTGGCGATCACCCTGCCGGGCCTGAGCCTGGCAGAAATCCGCCTGGCGGCCGATGCCAATCCCGGCCAGCAGTTGGGCAGCCAGCTCAATGTGCCGGTGATCGGCATTGCCAATCCCAATGACAGGGGCCTGTCCCATAACCGCTTCCAGCAGTTCGATGTCGGCAGGCCGGGGGTGGTGTTCAATAACAGCCTGGCGGCCGGAACCAGTCAGTTGGCAGGCCAGTTGGCCGCCAACCCCGCGCTCACCCGTACGGCCAACGTGATTCTGACCGAGGTCACCGGCAACCAGCCCAGCATGCTGGCAGGTGCCCTGGAAGTGTTTGGCGCGCAGGCGGACGTCATCGTGGCCAACCCCAATGGCATCACCCTTAACGGGGTAAAAACCGTGAATATCGGTGGCCTGGTCGCCAGCACCGGGGTCGCCAGCCTGGGCGACTCGCTGTCCCTCGATGTGCAGAACGGCAATGCACGGGTGGTGGTGGGTGCGAACGGTGTCGATACCCGCGGCCTGAGCTACTTCGATATCGTCGCGCGCAGCGTGGCACTCAATGGCAACGTGGGCAGCCCGGGTTCCAGCGCCGACGTGCAGGTGCTCGCTGGCCTGAACCGTTACAACGCCGAGCAGCGCAGCTATACCAGCCTGCCAGGGGCTCCGGCCGGCGCCCCAACGCTTGCAATCGAGGGCAGCGTGGCGGGGGCCATGCATGGGCGCAATATCACCCTGATCAGCAGCGAGAGCGGCGTTGGCGTGCGCCACAGCGGGCTGATCAGCGCCGCCCAGGACATCCGTATCCAGGCCGACGGCGATATCGAACTGCGCGACGTCCAGGCCGGGCGGCACCTCAACGTGCAGAGCAGCGGGGAGATAAAAACCATCGCCAACGCGGAAAAGTCCGCCATCCAGGCCGCAGGCGATATCCGCCTCGCTGCCGACACCATCGACCTCGGCGTCGATATGCACAGCCAGCGCTTCACCGCACAGGCCAAGACCCTGACCCTGAACGCCGCCACACTCAAAGCCCGCGCCAACGACCCGGTAGCTGCCGCGCTAACGCTCGATGTGGAAAACCTGCTGCTCAACGGTTCGCTGTTTGTTACCAGCGGGGCCTTTTACTTACCTGTAGTAAGCCGTGAAGGCATGCTGCAGGCGTACACCATGGGACGGTATTTGCCGAACGTTACCCTGGCCAGCACCAGCCGTATCGAATCGGCGGGCGGCCTGCGGATCAACGCCAGGCGTATCGACAACAACCAGGGGATTATTGACAGCGCAGGCAGCCAGGGCTTGCAGATAAGCGCCGATACCCTGAACCACCTTGGGCTGATGCACAGCGAAGGCGCGATTGATATCGCCGCCGGCACGCTCAATAACCTCTGCCTGAGTGGCCAGACGCGGGATATCTGCGCCGGCATCCTTGGCGCTACAAACGCTTCGTTCAAGGTCGACCGGATGAATAACCAGGCTGGGCTCGCAGCTAAAGGTGGCCTGGCCCTGCAACTGGGTGATGGGCGACATACCAATGGCAAGAGTGCCGAGATCTATGGCGGCAGTGACCTGATCATCACCCGACGGTATCCCGGCATTAACAGCGTGCTGGATAACCAAGGCTGGATAAGAGGGGCGAACGAGGCGCGCATTTACCAAAACGCCGTCACCAACAGCGGCAGCTTATCGATAGGCAAGCAACTCAACCTGCAGGCCTACGCGACATTTATCAACAGTGGCCAGGTTCTGGCACCCACGCTGGTTATCGCCACACAAGCGATGCGGCTGAACAGCGGCAGTTGGGTAGGCGCCCGAAACACCATGACGCTAACCAGCAGCGGCGATTTTGCCAGCGAGCGTGGCGCCCGTATCTACGCCGACGACCTGACATTGACGACCACCGGCGCCCTGTACAACGACGCCCAGTTCGCCACCCGCGGCAATATGCGGATCTACGCCGGGGGCAAGCTGACCAACACCGGATCGATATTCGCCGATGGCGACCTGCAGATGATCACCGAGCAGACGCTCACCAATCAGAACAACGGTGATTTCGGTGGCAACAACCTGCTCGTCAAGGCCAATGGCGACATCATCAATAGCGACCACGGGGTGATGGTCAGTCAATCGCAGACCACCCTGGAAGCAGGCGGTACGGTACTCAATGACCTCTACTCGTTTATCAGTAGCACTAGGCTGACGATCCGCGCGAGCCTTCTGCGTAATCAGATGACCGGGATAATCGAGGGCTGGGAGAGCCTGCACGTCGGCGCCAACACCCGCCAGCAAAACACCGATGGGGCGGTGATGATGCTCAATGGGCAGGTGGTGAGCGAGGCCGAACCCGAGCCGCAATCTTTCTAGCTCTAATGGCTAGTCGAGGCGAAACGGATCGGCATCCAGGTGCGCCGGAAAACGTTCGCGGTACGCGGCCAGGTCAGCGGCCTTGAGGGTGGCATGGAATACGCCATCCACGTCCTGCGCGTTCAGTACGGCTTCGCCCTGGAAGTCCAGCACCTGGCTGTCACCGCTGTAGGGATAGCCTTTGCCATCGCTGCCCACGCGGTTGACCGCAGCCACATAGCAGAGGTTTTCAATTGCCCGTGCCGGCAGCAAGCGGTTCCAGTGCAGGCGCCGCGCTGCGGGCCAATTGGCGGTGTACAAAAGCAGATCGGTGTCGTGGGGGTCGCGGCTCCACACCGGAAAGCGCAGGTCGTAGCAGATCAGTGGGCGAATACGCCAGCCGTGCAATTCCACCTGCACCTGGCGCTCGCCGGGGCTGTAGTGCTTGTGTTCACCGGCCATGCGAAACAGATGGCGTTTGTCGTAGTGCAGCACTTCGCCATCCGGACGAGCCCAGAGCAGGCGGATGCGGTGGCTGCCGTCGGCGGCCTGGATAATCACGCTGCCGGTAACCACGGCGTCCAGGCGCTTGGCCTGGGCACGCAGCCAGGCGTAGGTGGCGCCCTCCTCCGCTTCGGCCAGGGTTTCGGAGGCCATGGTAAAGCCGGTGGTAAACATTTCCGGCAATACCACCAGATGCGCGCCCCGGGCTTGTTCAAGCAAGGCCTCGAAATGGGCGAAGTTGGCCGCCGGGTCATGCCAGGCCAGGGTGGTTTGCACCAAGGCCAGCTTGAGGTCCGGCAGGCTGCTGATATCGCGTCCGCGGTTTAGATCCGACATAGCTTCTCCGCTGCCTGAATCAGGGTTTGTTCACGCTTGGCAAAACAGAAACGCACCAGGCGCAGGTCTTTGGGCGGCGCCTGGTAGAACACCGAAATCGGAATGACCGCCACGCCGTGCTCGCGAGTCAGCCATTCGGCCATGGCCACGTCGTCGAGGTCATCTCGAATGGCGGAGTAATCGGCCAGCTGGAAGAAGGTGCCGGCGGCGCGGGTAAAGTGGAATTTCGACGGTGCCAGGGCATCGCAAAACAGGTCGCGCTTGGCCTGGTAAAACGCCGGCAGCTCGCTGACATGCTGCGGGTTGGCGGCCATAAAATCGGCCAGGCCCCATTGCAGCGGGGTAACGCCGCAGAAGCTGACGTACTGGTGCACCTTGCGCAGCTCGCTGCTCAGGGCTGGCGGCGCCACCACATAGCCGGTTTTCCAGCCAGTAACGTGGTAGCTCTTGCCGAACGAGCTGACCACAAAGGCGCGGCTATACAGCTCGTCGTGGGCCAGCACGCTGTCGTGCTTGGCGCCGTCGAATACCAGGTGCTCGTAGACCTCGTCGCTGATCAGGTAGATATCACGGGAACGAATCAGCTCGGCCAGCTGGTCCAGGTCGCGGCGGGTCAGCAGCGCGCCGCTGGGATTATGCGGGCTATTCAGGATGATCAGGCGTGTGCGCGGGGTAATGGCATCGGCCAGGCGCTGCCAGTCGATGGCGAAGTCCGGCTGGCTGAGGGGCACATGCACGCAACGGCCGCCGGCCAGGTCTACCGAGGGCTCGTAGCTGTCGTAGCTGGGGTCGAAGACGATCACTTCATCGCCGGCACGGATCAGGGTCTGAATGGCACAGAAGATCGCCTGGGTGGCACCGGGGGTGATGGTGATTTCCGTGTCGGCGCTGACAGTGCGGCCGTAGCAGGCGGCGATTTTCGCTGCCACCTGCTCGCGCAACGCCGGCAGGCCGGTCATGGGCGCGTACTGGTTATGGCCGCTGTGGACGTGGCGGGCGACGGCATCGAGCAACGCCTGCGGGCCGTCGAAATCGGGGAAGCCCTGGGACAGATTCAGCGCCCCCACCTCACCCGCCAACTGCGACATGCGCGTGAAGATGGTGGTGCCGATATTAGGCAGCTTGCTGGTGATCATCACGCCTTCCTGTTTAACCGTGGCTGGCCCTAGCGCGGCCATGACGGGCGAGGATAACGGATCGACCACGCATGAAAAAGGGCGCTGTACGCGCCCTCTTTGCATAACGTTAGACCCGTAGGATGGGTAGAGCCAAAGGCGAAACCCATCGCGGGTTCGGCACCTGGCGCTGATGGGTTTCGGCTACGCCTCTACCCATCCTACGAGCGACACCACAGGTCAAGATCGAGCAATGCCGACGCGCGGCCGGTCGTTATTTTTTATCCCGACGCTTCTTTTCGGCTTTTTTGTGGTGCGACATCAGGCGGCGTTTCTTGTTGACCTGGCGATCGGTCAGGGTGTTTTTCTTGCCTTCGTACGGGTTCTCACCACCTTTGAACTCGATACGGATCGGCGTACCCACCAGCTTCAGCACGCGGCGGTAGGTGTTTTCCAGGTAGCGCACATAGGACTTAGGCACCGCTTCCACCTGGTTGCCGTGGATCACGATCAGCGGTGGGTTGGCGCCACCCAGGTGGGCGTAGCGCAGTTTGATCCGGCGGCTGCCGACCATGGGCGGTGCGTGCTCGCTGACGGCGTCTTCGAGAATCTGCGTCAGGCGGCTGGTTGGCCAGCGGGTAACCGCAGATTTGAAGGCGTTCTGTACCGACTGGTAAAGGTTGCCCACGCCGGTGCCGTGCAGGGCGGAAATAAAGTGGATATCGGCGAAATCGACAAAGAACAACCGGCGTTGCAGCTCGGTTTTTACGTAGTCGCGTTCGCTAGGCTCCATGCCGTCCCATTTGTTCAGGGCAATTACCAGCGCGCGACCCGACTCCAGGGCAAAGCCCAGCAGGTTGAGGTCGTGGTCGACCACCCCTTCGCGGGCGTCCATGACAAAGATCACCACGTTGGCGTCCTTGATGGCCTGCAGGGTTTTTACCACGGAGAACTTTTCCACTTCTTCGTGGATCTTGCCGCGCTTACGC
>JBCECW010000012.1:0-18017 GCA_039207785.1 Pseudomonas sp.
GGCATGGCCAAGCTGCCGGGCATGCCGGTGCCCAAGACGCTGCTACGAGCGCCGATGTGGGTGGCCGAGATCGTCTATTTCCCGCTGGAAACCGAACTGCTGCGCGAGGCCCGCGCCCTGGGTTGCCGCACCCTGGATGGCGGCACCATGGCGGTGTTCCAGGCGGTAAAGGCGTTTGAGTTGTTTAGTGGGGTGCAGGCGGATGCGGGGCGGATGCAGGCGGATTTTCAGCGGATGAATGGATAGGGCTTATAACCCTCTCCCCCAACCCCTCTCCCGCAGGCGGGCGAGGGGAGCCAATCCGCGTGCGATCAGGCTCCCTCTGCCCGCTTGCGGGAGAGGGCTGGGGTGAGGGTTTTGCTTTTTAGTCAAACCTGCACATAGCGCATCACCGACTCACAAATCATCGCTTTATGCCGCAGCTTCACCTGCTCATCCGGCAGCTCGATCTGGAAGATCTCGCTGAAGGTATGGCGGTTGGACACCCGGTAAAAGCAGAACGAGCTGATCAGCAGGTGCATGTCGATGGCCTGCAAGCCCGGGCGGAACAGCCCGGCCGCTTCACCGCGGCGCAGGGTTTCATCCAGCAGGTTGAGCACGTTGTGGCTCAGTGAACGAATGGTCGGCGACTGCTTGACGTTGGCGCCGTTGTGGATGTTTTCGATGCAGACGATGCGCACGAAATCCACATTGCGGTCATGGTGGTCGAAGGTGAATTCCACCAGGCGGCGAATCGCTTCGAAGGGTTCGAGCTCGGCCAGGTGCAACTGCGCTTCGGTGCGGCGGATATCACCGTAGAGCTTCTCCAGCACTTCAACGTAGAGCTGCTCTTTGCTGTTGAAGTAGTAGTAGATCATCCGCTTGGAAGTGTGGGTGCGCTCGGCGATGGCATCCACGCGGGCGCCGGACAGGCCCTGCTGGACGAATTCGACGATGGCGGCCTGCAAAATATTCTCGCGGGTCTTTTCCGGATTGTTCTTGCGACTTTTGCGAGGGGCTTCCGGCAGCTCCTCGGGAAGTTCTTGGATAAGGGTCATACAAGGCTCACGGCCAGTTGGGCAAGGTGACGGGGATTATGGTCCCCGCCGTGGTCCGAAGAAACCCTGCCCGAGAAGAATTCAGCGCGGCTTACAACCGCGCTTGCCGGCCACTGCCACTGCGCACCTTGGCCATTGCCGCCAGCCGCACCGCTACGTTCGCCGCGCCGTAACCGACATAACCGTTCTTGCGTTGCAGCAGCTCGAAGAAGAAGCGCCCCTCGAACGGCTCGGTGTACACATGGAACAGCTCGCCGCCCTGGGCATCGCGGTCGTAGAGCACGTTGTAGTAGGCCAGCTCACTCAGGAATTCATCGTCGAAATCAAAGCGCGCGGCCAGGTCGTCGTAGTAGTTGAGCGGGATATCCAGCAGCGGCACGCCGGCGTCCTTGGCCCGGTTGATTTCGGCAAACAGGTCGTCGCAAGCAAAGGCGATATGGTGCACGCCCGAACCCCGGTAGCTGGACAGCGCGTGGGAAATCGCGGTGTTGCGGTTTTCCGAGATATTCAGCGGCAGGCGCACTGAGCTGCAGCGGCTGCGCAGGGCACGGCTTTTTACCAGGCCATAGGGGTCGGGCAGCACCACTTCGTCATCAGCTTCGAAGTCGAACAACGCCTTGTAGAACAGCACCCAGCTGTCGAGGCTGTCGGCCGGCAGCGCCATGGCCATATGGTCGATGCGCTGCAGATTGCCGCGCGGCTGCACGCCGGGGTTGAGGATAAAGTCGCTGTCGTAGATGGTCTGGCCGCTTTCGGCCTGGTCGATCAGGTAGATCAGGCTGCCATCCGGCGCGCGCACCGAGGGAATCTCCCGCTCATTGGGGCCCACCAGCCCGCGGTACGGTTGCCCCTTGAACTCACGGGCACGTTCGAAGGCGCTGTGGCTGTCCTTGACCCGCAAGGCCGTGGCGCACAGCGACGGGCCATGGGCTTCGAAAAAGCTATGGGCAAAGGAGTACGGCTCGGCATTGAGCACGATATTGATATCGCCCTGGCGCAACAGGCTGACGTCCTTGGAGCGGTGCTGCCCGGCGCGGGCAAAGCCCAGGCGCTCCAGCCAGCCGGCGAGCTTGGTGCCCTGCTCGCCGTCGACGGCAAACTCGACAAACTCCACGCCGTCGTAACGGTTGGCCGCCGGCGGCGAGAACAGCTGGTCCAGGCTGGCGGCCGGCACGGCAGGCGCCGAACCCTCGGCGGCCTGGCGTTCCAGCAGATTGCGGGTTTTCTCTTCCAGGTACAGCAATGAGCGCAAGCCATCGGCGGCATTGGCACGCGGCGGTGCGGCACGAAAACCGTCGTTGAAGATTTCCAGCGACAGCGGCCCGGTGTAGCCACTGCGAATGATCGGCGCAAGAAAGCCCGCCAGGTCGAACTCGCCCTGCCCCGGGAAGCAGCGGAAATGCCGGCTCCACTCCAACACGTCCATGGCCAGGATCGGCGCATCGGCCATTTGCACGAAGAAGATTTTTTCACCAGGGATATCGGCAATCGCGCTGGGGTCGCCCTTGAGCGACAAGGTGTGGAAGCTGTCCAGCAATACGCCGACGGCGCTGTGATCGGCCTGGCGCACGATATCCCACACCTGCTGGTAGGTATTGACATGCCGGCCCCAGGCCAACGCTTCGTAGCCAATACGCAGGCCCCGGGCGCCGGCACGTTCGCCGAGCAGGCGCAGGTCGTCCACCAGGATCTGCGTATCGCCCAGGGAGTCGGCGGCCACGTTGCTGCACACCAGCACCAGGTCGGTGCCCAGCTCCTGCATCAGGTCGAATTTGCGCTCGGCGCGGTCGACGTTGCGCTGCAGGCGGTCGCGGCGGCAGCCCTCGAAATCACGAAACGGCTGGAACAGCGTGATGGCGATGCCCAGATCAGCGCACATCTGCCGCACGTTGCGCGGGCTGCCATCGTAATAAAGAAGATCGTTCTCGAAGATTTCAACGCCGTCGAATCCGGCGGCGGCAATGGCTTCGAGCTTTTCCGGCAGGGTGCCGCTCAAGGAAACGGTGGCGATTGAACGCTGCATGCTTCAGCTCCTGTTTTTTGTTGGCGCGCGCCGTTTGCGGGGCGGCGTATCGGGGCATCGGCGGCATTTGCCATTAACAAGCACAGGCGATGCGAATCAGGGTGACTGGAGTATTCGTCATCGGCTTTAATGCGAAAAGAATTTTGTACGAACTGGTTAGTTTTGTGTTCGATTATCGAACAAATGGCCGTTTAGCGAATTGACGGTTTTTTCGCCAGTGGCCACCATCAGCCTCACCTTGCAATCGCTCCAGCAGCGTCTGCGGTACCAAAATCCATAACAATTTCAAAAACAGGTACACCCTCATGCTTACCATCACGCCTCTGCTCACCCCCTGTTCAGACCCCGCGTTCAGACCGGCCTTGCGCCGCTGACCCGCCCCTAACCGCAAACCCACCTGGCGTTAGCCTGCCGCACCGTCGGCCCGCACGCAGCGCGTTTGCCTGGTTCAGTCTCAGAACGGATGGCCACCCCATGCTTCATTCGCAAAGCACGCCCGTAGCGGCGCAAACCGTTGCACCCCACGCTGGCATCGGCGACAAGATCCGCGGCGCCATGGCCGTGGGTAAAACCCGCTGGGCCATGCTCGCCCTGGTGTTTTTCGCCACCACGCTCAACTACATCGACCGCGCCGCCCTGGGCGTCATGCAGCCGATCCTCGCCGAGAAAATGAGCTGGACGGCGATGGACTACGCCAATATCAACTTCTGGTTCCAGGTCGGCTACGCCATCGGCTTTCTGCTGCAAGGGCGCTTTATCGACCGGGTCGGCGTCAAACGCGCGTTCTTCTTCGCCGTGCTGCTCTGGAGCCTGGCTACCGGCGCCCATGGCCTGGCCACCTCGGCGGTGGGCTTTATGGTCTGCCGCTTTATCCTCGGCCTGACCGAAGCGGCCAACTACCCGGCCTGCGTAAAAACCGCGCGTATCTGGTTCCCTGCCGGCGAGCGTGCAGTGGCCACTGGCATCTTCAATGCCGGCACCAACGTCGGCGCCATGCTGACCCCGGCGCTGCTGCCGCTGATCCTGATGGCCTGGGGCTGGCAAGCGGTGTTCCTGTGCATGGCTGCACTGGGCGCTGTGTGGCTGCTGTTCTGGGGCCTGAAGTACTTCAACCCCGAAGACCACCCGAGCGTGAAACAAAGCGAGCTCGACTATATCCAGCACAACGCCGAACCGGCCCAGGCCCGCGTGCCCCTGCGCGAGATCCTGCGCATGCGCGGCACCTGGGCCTTTGCCCTGGCGTTCTCGATGACGGCGCCGGTGTTCTGGTTCTACCTGTACTGGCTGCCACCGTTCCTTAACCAGCAATACAACCTGGGCATCAGCGTGTCGCAGATGGGTATTCCGCTGATCCTGATCTGGCTCACTGCCGACTTCGGCAGCATTGGTGGCGGCGTGTTGTCCTCGTGGCTGATCGGCCGTGGCATGAACCCGATCAAGGCGCGGCTGCTGTCGATGTTTATCTGCGCCTGCGCCATCGTCGGCGTGATCTTCGCCGCCCACGCCAGCGGCCTGTGGATTGCGGTGCTGGCCATTGCCCTGGGCGTGGGTGCGCACCAGGCCTGGACCGCCAATATCTGGAGCCTGGTGATGGACTTCACGCCCAAGCACATGATGAGCACCGTGTTCGGCTTCGGCGGCATGTGCGCCGCCGTGGGTGGCATGTTTATGACCCAGCTGGTGGGCTATGTGCTGACGGTGACAAACAACAACTACGCGGTGTTGTTCACCCTGATCCCGACCATGTATTTCCTGGCCCTGACCTGGTTGTACTTTATGGCGCCGCGCAAGGTGCCAGAGGTGAAATAAGCGCCGTTGACGCGCATTAAAAAAAGGCCCTTCGGGGCCTTTTTTATGCCTGCTTAACAAACGCATTCTTGTAGGAAATTACCTTCAAGCATCTAGGTGTGACCCGGTACTTCTGCATACGTGACCACAGGAATATGCCGACTCTTCAGGGCGTTACCAACAGCGCCCGTGCGATTTCTTAAATCACAGGTAGGCATTATGAAGTCCTTATCTATTCTCACCCTCCGGCGCTCAGCGTTGGCCGTTTGCCTCGCAGCAGCAGGCTCCGCTCAGGTCATCGCCGACAGCGACACGTCCAGCCCACACTTACCTACCAATCAGTCTTTCCCACTCGCAGACAGCCACATACGCGCTGGCATCGAACACGTTCTAAACAGCTTGCCTAGCACCGCGGCAGGCGACGTCGAAGCGCACGCCGAGGTCGCGCGCATCATGCAAGCGCGTAATCAGGTGCTAAGCGGTCTGTATAAAGACGTCAGCTCAACCTATATCCCCAGCACCAATAGTCTCTTGCTCGTACCTGGCAACCCTGCGAGCACAGGACCATTGATTATTGGTGACAAAGGCAACGTATTGGCAGCCATAAGTACCGAGCTAGGCGGCCGTGCTATTGCCTACGGCACTGACATTCATATGCAGGTGGGTAGCGTGAACACAGCTCACGCGCCGTTGTTCAAACGCGCCGTGCAGTGGTTGGTCACAGGTTCGGCCAGCAGCAACCTCCCGATAGACTTCAAGGTCAGCGTAGTCGGCACCACCCCGTCCAAAGTCATCAATGGCATGCGTGCTGCCGGTATGTCGGCCGTGGATGCCGGGTGCGATGCGTTGAATAACCCGGCCTGTGTCAGCAGCGCCCAACTCTTGGTTGTCGGCAGCAATAGCATGCCCTCCTCGGCCACACTGGAAGCCACACTCAGGGCGCGTATGCAGGCCGGCCTGCCGATTTTGTTTGTGCACACCAGAGGTGCTTCGCAATCCACGGCCGGTAAGCAAATGCTGGCCGCGTTAGGGCTGGAGCAGGGCAGTAGCAATGCTGCTGGCGATAGCACATCCAGCGAGCGCACCCCGGAGCAGTCCGTGAACCTGCTGACCCGCTATGGCTTGGACCCGGCGCTGGTGCAACAGGCTGAGGCAGCCGCCATTGCGGCAAGCGCAACCCAGGCCCAGGTCGCGCAGATTATGCAGTCGCGCAAGCAGGTGTTGGACGGTCTGTACAACGACGTCAACTCAACCTATGACCCCAGCGGCAACAGCCGCTGGATTGTTCCACTCAATCCGGCTAACACCTGGCCATTTATTGTCGGCGACAAAGGCAACGTGCTGGCCGCCATGAGTCGCGAACTGGGCGGGCGCGCCATTGCTTACGGCACCGACATTCATATGCAGGTGGGGGGTGTGAATGCAGCCCACGCGCCCTTGTTCAAACGCGCGGTGCAATGGTTGGTCACCGGGTCGGCCAACTCCGTACTACCGGAAAACTTCGACGTCAGCGTGGTTGGCACGACCCCGTCCAAAGTTATCAATGGTATGCGTGCCGCCGGGATATCGGCCGTGGATGCCGGGTGCGATGCGTTGAATAACCCGGCCTGTGTCAGCAGCGCCCAACTCTTGGTTGTCGGCAGCAATAGCATGCCCTCCTCGGCCACACTGGAAGCCACACTCAGGGCGCGTATGCAGGCCGGCCTGCCGATTCTGTTTGTGCACACCAAAGGTGCCTCGCAATCCACGGCCGGCAAGCAAATGCTGGCGGCGTTGGGACTCGCTGAAGGCGCAAGCAACAGCTCGGCGAAGGATCGCGTAGCCAGCACACGAACCTCGCAGCACTCTATCAACGCCGCCACAAAGTGGGGGTTTGCCCCGACGCTTGTGGAGCAGATCGAACAGGCAGCAGCGGCGGATCGGGAGGCGCAGGCGGCAGCTGAGGCCGCTGCAGCGGCTGAGGCAGCACAAGCCGCGCAGGTTGCAGAAGCGGCGGCAGCAGCCGAGGCAGCACAAGCCGCGCAGGCTGCAGAAGCGGCGGCAGCGGCCGAGGCAGCGCAAGCCGCGCAGGCTGCAGAAGCGGCAGCAGCAGCCGAGGCAGCGGCAGCGGCAGCTCAGGCAGAGCAAGAGGCAGCCAACGCAGCAGTGTCTGCACCTGACAAACTCATCAACGCAGCGCTGGTCACCGGAGACTCAGCAACACTCAAAGACAGCACTGCAGTTGCACGTCGCCTGCAATTGCACATTGAGCAAATGATCAAGGCGCGTAAGCAATTGCTGGATGGGTTTTATCAAGAACAGAGCTCGGCCTATGTACCCGGCGCTGCAAGTCAGTGGATTTTGCCAACCAACCCCGAAACAAGCATGGCGTTTATCGTCGGTGACAAGGAGCGTGTTCTGGCCAGTTTGAGTACCGAAGGCGGTGGCCGCGCCGTTGCGTATGGCGCCAATATTCTCTCAACGCTCACCAACACCGATGCAGAACATATCCCACTGTTCAAACGTGCCGTTCAGTGGCTGGTGACTGGCGATCCGCGGGGCACGGTGCCAGCCAACTTTAAAGTCAGCATGCTCGGCGTAAGCAACGCCATCACGCTAGGCTCCCTCCGCAAGGCTGGGCTTACGCCAGTGGATGCAGCCTGTGATGCGCTCAATAACGCCGCTTGCGCAAGCACCAGTCAGTTGCTGGTTGTGAGCAGTGCCGTAGCGGCGAATGCCGACCTTGAGGCAACCATCAGAGCGCGGATGCAAGCCGGCTTACCGATTCTGTATGTGCATACCGGCGGCTCGTTTGCGACTGCTACAGGACAGCAAGTTCTGGCAGCGATGGCACTCCAATATGGCGATACCACCGGCAACAATTGGGATAAGGACGCCGTATCCAGTGCTCGCCCCTGGGAGCAGTCAGTCAGCACGGTCGCTCAACACGGCGCCCTACGGCAAGATCTGGTGAAGCACATTATCGATCGTCGTTGGCCTAACTACGACTGGACGCAGTGCGAGACCGAGCAAGGCAAAACTTCTTGTCTCGATGTGCCAGGCATTAAAGACCTCACCCAACGTGTCAATACGATTAAACAGCTCATCGACAGCTATAACCACGCGGGTAAAAACCTCTTCAGTACGCCTAACACAACCCTGCTGCGCTTGTGGGCGCTTTGGGCTGACAGCGCGCGTCAAAACATCAGCTACCCCATGGACAAAGTGGATCACTCCGAACGTTTCCTGGAGGCCTTTGTTGCCGACGCGCTAGTGACCTATGTGCGTGACACTGGTTCTCCCCAGCCAGAACTGGGTACCTATGCCAGCAAACGGCAAGCCGGCATGCCCGTTTCAGCTACCGAGGAGGTACTGACCGTCACCCTGCCCAATGCCAATGGCTTTACTGCGATTGGTCGCATGGCGGTGCCGGGCAAGCGCGTAAGCATCAGCGTGGAGGGTGCTGAAAAAGCTGTTTTGAAGGTCGGTTTGAATACTCAGCGCGTCGATTCAACGCGGTTGTGGAACACATACAAGTATGACCGCCCGCGCTTGTTGAAAAGTCCGGATATCGGGCTGCAACCGGGTAAGCCGGTATCACTGGTCAGCCCATACGGTGGCCTGCTGCAATTGGCCTACAGTGGCGCCACACCAGGACAAAAAGTAACCGTCAGGCTGACAGGCTCGGCGCGCCATCCGTTCCTCGATCTGCGTGCGGGTGAAGACAACAGCGCCGCCATTGCCGAATTTGTGCAGGCCATACAGGCGGATACCGCGGACTGGATGGAGATTCGCAGTGACGCCGTAGAAGCGCACTCGAAGGTAGATCTCACCCGCGAACGCGTTCAGACCGAATACGGCAACGACTACTATCGCTATATCAGCGAACTGAACGAATACCTTATTGGGTCGGCCTATGAACTGACCGGCTTTGCTATCGATGGGCGCCCTTTAAACCCAGCGGTCAGCGCTCGATGCTTGACGCTGGACTGGGACTGCACCAGCAAGCAAGTGCACACGGCCCCCACTACTCAACATATCAACGTCGACACCTACGCCCATTGTGGTCAGGGCTGCGCTGGCAACCCGTTTGATATCACTGTCGGCTTGAGTGCCCGCAGCTCGCTGGCCACGCATGAGCTGGGGCATAACCTGCAAATTCCGCCATTGATGGTTTACGGCGGTCGCTCCATTGAGGTGTCCAACTTACTGTTTTCCATCTACAAGCACTGGCGATTAGCCCGAGAAATGAACATCTGGTACGGCGGCACCATGGTCAACTATCAGAATGCCTACAACATGATTGTTGCCGGCCGTGCTGAAGCCGACCCCATGCAGGGCGTGTACAACCGTATGTGGAGCTCTGCGGCCTATATGGCGATGACTCCCGAGCGCCTGGCGTTCTACGCGCAGTGGGTGCATTACTGGGCGGACGCCAACAGCAATGTCAACAGTGGCTGGGACATCTGGACCCTGTTGTACCTGCAGCAACGTATGGTTCAAAAATTGCCATGGAGCGCCAACAAAGATCGCCTCGGTTACAGCAATTATCCGGAGCGCCCAAGCATGGACGGCAACGACAACATGCTGATTGGCCTTTCCTGGCTGACCAAACGTGACCAACGCCCCACCTTCGCCTTATGGGGGCTGACGACCTCGGCAGCTGCTCAGGCGCAGGTACAGGCCTACGGTTTTGCCGAACAGCCCGCGTTCTTCTACGCCAACAAAACCACCAATGACCACAGCACCGTCAAGCGCCTGGATATGAGTAAAGGCTCACCCGCGTGGCCCTTCCCATAGCCTTGAAATAGGCAGCTCCCACGGGGTGGATAAGGACGCACCTTTTCCACCCCGCGGCTTTATCACTGCCGCTTCTGCAACCACGCTGCCGCCAACCCACTCATGCAAATAATCGCGATACCCAGCATGGCGCTGGCGGCCGGCGTATGGCCAAACACCACAAAGCCCAGCAGCCCGGCAAACACGATCTGGCAGTAGCCAAAGGGTGCCAGCAAGGCCGGTGCGGCAAAGCGGAAGGCTTGGGTCAGCATCAGGTGGGCGGTCATGCCGCAGGTGCCCAGGGCAATCATCAGCACGGCATGGCCCCAGGTCGGCACCTGCCAGAAGAACGGCACCAGCAGGCTGACCAGCAGGGTGTTGCACAGGCCGGCGAAGAAGTTGCTGGTGGTCGGGCTATCGACCGTGGCGAGGATGCGCGTAAGGATCTGGTACACGCCAAAACACAGCGCCGAACCAAACGGCAAAAGCACCGCCGGGGTAAACAATTCACCACCGGGATGCACGATCACCAGCACCCCGCAAAAGCCCACCAAGACCGCCGCCCATTGCCCCTTGCTAACCCGCTCGCCCAGCAGCGGCACCGACAACGCCGTCACCAGCAACGGCGCAAGAAAGTTGACCGCCGTGGCTTCAGCCAGCGGGATATAACGAATGCCGGTGGTAAACAGCAGGCTGGTGCCCAGCAGACACACCGCCCGCAACACCTGCAAACCCGGCCGTTTGCTGCGCAGTACCCGCAGCCCCGACTGCGGCAGAAAGATGCCCGCCATCAACAGCGTATGCACCACATAACGCGCCCACACCACCATCACCACCGGGTAGAACCCGGAGAGGTACTTGGACAAGGCGTCATGGCTGGCGAACAAAAACGTCGCCAGCAGAATCAGCAAAATGCCGCGAAACGGCTGCTGGGCAGTGGATAACGGGGAGCTGGGCAAACTCATTGGCGTCTCGACAAAGGCAGGCACGGCAAAAATAAAAACAGCTTACAGGCCGCCGAACTATAGCGGTTCGCCGGCATTGGGGACGAATGTACTACCCGGTTAATTACTGTTCGATAACCGCCCAAAAGGCCGATTAACGAATTGAACCGCCTGCACCGACCTCGCACTATGCCCCTCACATTAAGGGCCGCCCGCTGCTGCGGACAGGAACTGCAATGACCGACAACTACAAAAAAGGTCTACTTCGATGCTGCATAGTTCGCGCTTTATGGGCTCGCTCCGCCCTGCCCCCGCTTTGCTCGCCCTGGCTGTTGCCGGTGTTACCCAGTTGGCCCATGCCGAGGGTTTTATTGATGACACCAAGGCCACGCTCAACCTGCGCAACGCCTACTTCAACCGCAACTTCACCAACCCCGGCTACGCCCAGGGCAAGGCTGAAGAGTGGACGCAAAACTTTATTCTCGACGTGAAATCTGGCTACACACCGGGCCTGATTGGCTTTGGTGTGGATGTGCTGGGCCTGTACTCGCTGAAACTGGACGGCGGCAAAGGCACCGCCGGCACCCAGCTGTTGCCAGTGCACGATGATGGCCGCCCCGCCGACGACTTTGGCCGCCTGGGCGTAGCCGCCAAGGCGAAGATTTCCAAGACCGAATTGAAGGTCGGCGAATGGATGCCGGTGCTGCCGATCCTGCGCTCCGACGACGGTCGCTCGTTGCCGCAAACCTTCCGCGGCGGCCAGGTGACGTCCCAGGAAATCGACGGCCTGACGCTTTACGGCGGCCAGTTCCGCCAGAACAGCCCGCGCAACGACGCGAGCATGGAAGATATGACCCTGTTCGGCAAAAGCGCCTTCACCTCCGACCGCTTCAACTTCGGCGGCGGCGAATACAGCTTTAACGACAAACGAACCACCGTCAGCGTCTGGTACGCCGAGCTACAAGATATCTACCAGCAGCAGTACTTCAACGTGCAGCACAGCCAACCCATCGGCGACTGGACCCTGGGCGCCAATCTTGGCTACTTCACTGGCAAGGAAGACGGCAGCCAACTGGCGGGCGATCTGGACAACAAGACCGCCTTCGCCCTGCTCTCGGCCAAATACGGCGGCAACATCTTTTATGTTGGCCTGCAGAAACTCAGCGGCGACGATGCCTGGATGCGCGTCAACGGCACCAGCGGCGGCACCCTGGCCAACGACAGCTACAACTCCAGCTACGACAACGCCAAGGAAAAATCCTGGCAGCTGCGCCATGACTACAACTTTGCTGCCGTGGGTATTCCGGGGCTGACGGTGATGAACCGCTATATCAGCGGCGACAACGTGCACACCGGCACCATCACCGATGGCAAGGAATGGGGCCGCGAGTCCGAGCTGGCGTACACCGTGCAGAGCGGCACCTTCAAAAACCTCAATTTCAAATGGCGCAACTCCAGCATGCGTCGCGACTACAGCACCAATGAGTTCGATGAGAACCGGATTTTTGTCAGTTATCCGATTTCGTTGCTGTAAGGGCTCGGCTGGATTGGAACCGTAGGATGGGTAGAGGCACAGCCGAAACCCATCGTTTCCCGTATCGATGGGTTTCGCTGCGCTCTACCCATCCTACATATGTGTTGCGCATCGAACGGGCGTCGCGCGCTACAGTCCAACCCCGACCCCCTTCAACAGGACACCCCCATGCCCGCCATCACCACCCCCACCGGCCTGCACCTGCCCAAACTCGGCCTGGGCACCTGGCGGATGCTCGGCGACGACTGCACCCGCACCGTGGAACAGGCCCTGGACCTGGGCTATCGCCACCTCGATACCGCCACCGCCTATGACAACGAAGCGGCCGTTGGCAAAGCCCTGGCCAATACCGCCATTCCCCGCGAACAAATCCACGTGACGACAAAAGTCTGGTGGAACCAGCTTGCCCCGCAGGCCATGCGCCAGTCGCTGGACGCCAGCCGCAAAGCCCTGGGCGACGATTGCCTGGATCTGTTTCTGATTCACTGGCCCGGTAATACCAGCGAAGGCTGGAACCTGGAACGCAGCCTCGACACCCTGGTGGCGCTACGTGACGAAGGCAAGGCGCGGCAGATTGGCGTGGCCAACTTCAACGTCGCCTTGTTGCAGCGCGCGGTGGTGGAGCTCGGTGCGCCGTTATCGGTGGTGCAGGTGGAATACCACGTACTGCTTAACCAGCAGCCGCTACTGGATTTCGCCCGTCAGCATGGCCTGGCGTTGACGGCCTATACCCCGTTGGCGCGTGGCCAGGGCGCTGACACCGAAACGATCAAACGCATCGCGCACAAGCATGGCGTGCTGCCCAGCCAGATTGCCTTGGGCTGGGTGTTGGAACAGGAAGGTGTGGCGGCGATTCCCAAGTCCAATAGCGTGGTGAATCAGCAGGCCAATCTGGATGCACTCAAGGTGCGGCTGGACGACGAAGACCGCGCAGCGATTGCGGCATTGCCCAAGAATGTGCGGATCGTAAATCCGGCGTTTGCGCCGAAGTGGGATTAAACGGCTGCCCTCTCCCCCAGCCCCTCCCCCGCAAGCGGGCGAGGGGAGCCTAACCGCGATCTACACCCACACCGCGATCGGCCCCCTCTGCCCGCCTGCGGGAGAGGGCTGGGGAGAGGGTTTTACGTTCGCCAGTCACACGTCGTCTAACGACTCCACACCTAACTCATCCCACACCGCTTCAGCCAGGTGGAAAGTGGCATTCGCTGCCGGAATCCCGCAGTAAATCGCGCTCTGCATCAGCACTTCCTTGATCTCTTCGCGCGTAACGCCATTGTTCTTCGCGGCCTTGAGGTGCAGCTTCAATTCGCCTTCGCGGTTCATGCCAATCAGCATGGCGATGGTGATCAAACTGCGGGTATGCCGGGGCAAGCCGGGGCGGGTCCAGATATCACCCCAGGCATGGCGGGTGATCATTTCCTGGAACTCTTCATTGAATGGCGTGAGGTTCTGCAAGCTGCGGTCGACATGGGCGTCGCCGAGCACCGCGCGGCGTACTTGCATACCGGCGTCGTAACGTTGTTTTTCGTCCATCAGGGCGTCCGCCAATCAGTGGGTGAGAAAGTCGATAACGGCCTGGCTGAACGCAGCACCGGCTTCGACGTTGGACAGGTGCGCGGCATGGAACTCCACCAACTGCGAACCCGCTACGCGCTCAGTAATAAAGCGCCCGTCTGTCGGCGTGGTCACCGCATCTTCGGTGCCGCAGACCATCAATAGCGGCAGGCTGATGCCGCCAATCTGCTCGCGGAAATCCGCATCGCGCACGGCGGCGCAGTTGGCGGCATAACCTTGTGGCGAAGTGGCAGCAAGCATGCCGACCACGGCCTCGACCTGGGCGGTTTGCGCCTCGGCGAAGCCTGGGGTAAACCAGCGGGCAATAGAGGCATTGCGCAACGCCAGCATGGCCGCCGGGCCATCGCGCAGCACCATCTCGATACGCGGGTTCCAGATATCCGGGTTACCGATCTTGGCCGCGGTGTTGCACAACACCACACGCTTGAGACGCTCGGGGGCGTTGATCGCCAGCCATTGGCCAATCAGGCCGCCCATGGACAGGCCGCAGAAATACACCTGCTGGATATCCAGGGCATCCAGCAGCGCCAGCACATCACGGCCGTTCTGCTCGATGCTGTAGATACCCGCGGTGACCAGCGATTTGCCGTGGCCACGGGTGTCGTAACGCAGCACCTGGAAATGCTCGGTAAACGCGTCGATCTGCGCGTCCCACATATGCAGGTCGGTGCCCAGGGAATTGGACAGCACCAGCACCGGCAGGTGGCTGTCGCCGTCGAGGCGGTAGTTCAGGTCGCCATCGGCGAGTTGTACGGCGGGCATGAAAGGCTCCTAGACACTCAATGACTGATGATCGGCAATCGCGCGCTGCACCCACAAACGCGCCTGGCCAAGGTAATGGGCAGGGTCGAGCAGATGGTCGAGCTCCTCGGCGCTAAGCTGGGCGCTGACCTCGGCGTTCTCACCCAGCACCTGACGCAAATGCACGCCCTGCTCCACCGCCAGCCGGCAGGCTTGCTCCAGCAGGTGATGCGCGGCCTCGCGGCCGATGCGCTGGGCCAGGGTGATGCTCACGGCTTCGGCCAATACCAGGCCCTGAGTCAGCTCCAGGTTGTGGCGCATGCGCTCGGCATTGACCTCCAAACCCGGCACCACCACCAGCGCCTGCTGCAACGCACCGGATAGCAGGCAGCACAGCTCCGGCAGGGTTTCCCATTCGGCGTGCCAAAGGCCCAGGCTGCGTTCGTGCTCCTGGGGCATGGCGGCCAACATGGTGGCGACCAGACCCGGTGCGCGGGTCGCGGCACCGATCAGTACCGCGCAGCTCACCGGGTTGCGTTTATGCGGCATGGTGGACGAACCACCCTTGCCCGGCGCCGACGGTTCGAACACTTCGCCGGCTTCGGTTTGCATCAACAGGCTCAGGTCGCGGCCGAGTTTGCCCAGGGTGCCGGCGACCAGGCCAAGCCAACTGGCGAACTCCACCAGGCGATCACGCTGGGTGTGCCAGGGTTGTTCGGGCAGGGTCAGGTTCAGTTCGCCGGCCAAGGCCTCGGCCACCGGCATGGCGTTATCGCCGAGGGCCGCCAGGCTGCCGGAGGCGCCGCCAAATTGCAGCACCAGCAGGCGCGGCTTGAGCTCGGCCAAACGCTGGCGATGGCGAGTAATAGCGCCCAGGCTGCTGGCAATTTTCATCCCCAGGGTGACTGGCGTGGCGTGTTGCAGCCAGGTGCGGCCAGCCATCGGCGTGGCGCAGTGCAAGCTGGCCTGGCTTGCCAGCGCGTTGGCCAAGGTGGCCAGGTCTTTTTCCAACAGCTCGACGGCGCGGCGCAGTTGCAGCACCAGGCCGCTGTCCATCACATCCTGGCTGGTGGCGCCCAGGTGCACATAACGCTCGGCTTCGGTGCTTACACCGGCGATCTGCTTGCCCAGTGCCTTGACCAGTGGAATGGCGGAATTGCCAGCGGTGGCGATGGCCACCGCCAGGTTATCCACATCGAATAAGTCGGCCTGGCAGGCGCATTGAATCGGCGCCACCACCTCGGCCGGAATCAGGCCGGTGGCCGCTTGCGCGCGGGCCAGCGCCGCTTCGAAATCGAGCATGCCTTGCAACCGGCCCGCATCGGAAAAGATCGCGCGCATGGCCGGCTGGGTGAAATAGGTGTCGAACAACAGGTTGCTCATACATCGTCCTTAATGGCGCGCGCCAGGCCGGCGCGCGCACCGATCTTAGTGATCGTGATGCAGGTACGCAGCCTGTTTCGGCAAGCGCAGGCTAAACAGGAAGGCCACCGCCATCATCCCGGTCACATACCAGTAGAAGGTGTTTTCCATACCGATGCTTTTCAGCCCCAGCGCCACATATTCAGCCGAGCCACCGAACAGCGCGTTGGCCACGGCATAGGCCAGGCCCACACCCAGGGCGCGCACTTGCGGCGGGAACATCTCGGCTTTTACCAGGCCGCTGATCGAGGTGTAGAAACTCACAATCGCCAGCGCCAGGGTAATCAGCACAAAGGCCAGGAACGGGCTGGTGATGGTTTTCAGCGTCAGCAGAATCGGCACGGTGCACAGGGTGCCCAGGGCGCCGAACCAGAGCATGGAATTGCGTCGGCCGATCTTGTCCGAGAGCGCACCAAACACCGGCTGCATGCACATATACAGAAACAGCGCGCCGGTCATGATGTAGCTGGCCGTCTTGGCGTGCATACCGGCGGTGTTCACCAGGTACTTCTGCATATAGGTGGTGAAGGTGTAGAAAATCAGCGAGCCGCCGGCGGTGTAGCCGAGCACGGTGATAAAGGCCGCCTTGTGGTGTTTGAACAACGCGCCGAGGCTGCCGGCGTCTTTGTCGGCACGCTGCTCGGCGGTGGTGGTTTCTTCCAGGCTGCGGCGCAGCAACAGGGAGATCACTGCCGCCACGGCACCGACCACAAACGGAATACGCCAGCCCCAGGCACGCAGTTCTTCTTCGCTAAGAAACTGTTGCAGGATCACCACCAGCAATACCGCCAGCAGTTGCCCGCCGATCAGGGTCACGTACTGGAACGAGGCAAAGAAACCACGCTGGCCACGCAACGCCACCTCACTCATATAGGTCGCCGTGGTGCCGTATTCACCGCCCACCGACAGGCCCTGGAACAGGCGCGCCAGCAGCAGAAGCAGCGGCGCCCAGAAACCGATGGTTTCGTAGGTCGGCAGAAAGGCGATCACCAACGAGCCGGCGCACATCATCAGCACCGAGATCATCATGGAATTCTTGCGCCCGTGCTTGTCAGCGACACGGCCAAACAGCCAGCCACCGATAGGGCGCATCAGAAAGCCGGCGGCGAACACACCGGCGGTGTTCAGCAACTGCACCGTGGGGTCGTCGGAAGGGAAAAAGGCCGGGGCGAAATAGATGGCGCAGAAGGCATAGACGTAGAAGTCGAACCATTCCACCAGGTTGCCCGAGGAGGCACCGACAATAGCGAAGATCCGTTTACGACGTTCTTCGCCGGTGTAATGCGTGGTGGTCATATTTTGTTACTCCAGAGGGTTTGCCTGAGTCTAGACCCAGCAACTGCAACCCCGTTCAAACCAATACAAGCGTCCCGTATTCGACGATAGTCGTAACGGGTGTCCGGAATTCTGGATCCCCGCTTCCGCGGGGATGACGGTGGAGGCAAATCAATCATCGTCATCCCCGCGCACGCGGGGATCCAGAGTTTCAAGTCAGGCGCAAATTCAACTAAACGGCTTCGATGGCGATGGCCAAGCCTTGGCCAACGCCGACGCACATGGTCGCCAGCCCCAGCTTGCCGCCAGTTTTCTGCAGCTGATGTACCGCCGTCAGCACCAGGCGATTGCCGCTCATGCCCAGTGGGTGGCCGAGGGCAATGGCGCCGCCATTGGGGTTGACCTTGGCGCTGTCATCGCCCAGCCCCAGCTCGCGCATCACCGCCAACCCTTGCGCGGCAAAGGCTTCGTTGAGTTCGATAACATCGAACGCAGCGATATCCAGCTGCAAGCGCTCAAGCAGCTTGCGCACCGCCGGCACCGGGCCGATGCCCATCACCCGCGGAGCCACGCCGCCGCTGGCCATGCCCAACACCTTGGCGCGCGGGGTCAGGCCGAACTTTTTCACCGCGTCGGCCGAGGCCAGGATGATGGCCGAGGCGCCGTCGTTAAGACCCGAGGCATTGCCGGCGGTGACAGTTTTATCCGCACCATTGACCGGCTTGAGCTTGGCCAAGCCTTCGGCATTGGTGTCGGCACGCGGATGTTCGTCGACGCTAAACAGGCTGTCGCCCTTTTTGCCCTTGATCACCACCGGCACGATTTCCTCGGCGAAGAAACCGCTCTCCTGGGCAGCGGCTGCCCGCTGCTGGCTGCGCAGGGCAAAGGCATCCTGGTCGGCACGGCTGACCTGGTAATCC
>JBCECW010000013.1:0-6839 GCA_039207785.1 Pseudomonas sp.
CGGCACGCGCAGGGCTACGGTACGGTTGTCGATCCCCCAGCTCGGTGCGTTCGGCACGTAGAACTGAGCACCGAAGCGGCGGTAGGAGTTGACGTTCGGGCACAGGAAGGCCATCGAGGCCGACATGGTTTCCTTGATACCGCCAATTGCATGGCGCAGCGTTTCATTCGTTTCCGGGTCATCGCAGGCAAAGATGTTCTTGCCGTTCTTGTCCAGGATCGAAATGTGCACGTGCAGACCGTTACCCGCTTGGTTCGGATACGGCTTGGCCATGAACGTGGTGTCCATCTCATGGTCGTAGGCGATGTTTTTCACCAGACGCTTGAGCAACAGGGCGTAGTCGCACGCCTTGATCGGATCGGCCACATGGTGGAGGTTGACTTCGAATTGCGCCGGGGCACTTTCCTTGACGATGGCGTCGGCAGGGATGCCCTGCTCTTTGGCGCCTTCGAGAATGTCTTGCAGGCATTCGGCGTATTCGTCCAGGTCATCGATCAGGTAGACCTGAGTGGATTGCGGACGTTTGCCGGACAACGGCGACAGCGGCGGTTGAGGCCGGCCGTTCACGTTGGCCTGGTCGATCAGGTAAAACTCAAGTTCAAACGCAGCGCAAATGGTAAGGCCCAGTTCGTCGAACTTCGCAACCACCTGCCGCAACACTTCCCGCGGGTCAGCGAAGAACGGCTCGCCTTCCAGCTCGTGCATGGTCATCAGCAGTTGCGCGGTCGGACGCTTCTGCCAAGGCTCATTACACAGGGTGTTGGGAATGGGGTAGCAGATACGGTCGGCATCGCCGATATCCAGACCCAGGCCAGTGCTTTCCACTGTCGAGCCATTGATATCAAGTGCGAATAAAGAAGCCGGGAGATTGATGCCGCGTTCGTAAACCTTGTGAAGGCTCGCACGCTCGATGCGCTTGCCGCGCACCACACCATTCATATCTGCAATGAGAAGGTCGACGAACAGGACCTCAGGATGTTCCTTAAGGAACGCGTTCGCTTCGTTAAGCTGAACGGCACGCGGGGGTACCGACATGATGCAACACCTTTATTGTTAAAAATATCAATCATTAGACTGATGGGGTGTGAGTCAATCTTAATCGCCTCAGCCTGTCAATAGTGCCACATTTTGCCCTGAAACGGGGCGCAGTGGCCATTTTTAGGGCGTTTCAGGGCATCTCAACCCCCTTGGCGCCCTTGTCTGGCGCGGCGCTCAGCGGGCCGTGTTAGATTTTTTACAACGCTATTGTGTAAAAAAATGAACAAGGCTAAGCTCCGGTTCAAACCCATAACAGCAATAAAACGGGTGTCCCATGTCGCGCCTGCCGTTAATCGGCGTTACCGCCTGCACCAAGCAGGTCGGCCTCCATCCCTACCATATAGCGGGTGATAAATACGTTCGGGCAGTGGCCGTCGGCGCAGGTGGCCTGCCATTGATCATTCCCTCGCTGGCCGATGTGCTCGATTTCGACGCCCTGCTGGACAGTCTAGACGGCCTGCTTTTCACCGGCTCGCCATCCAACGTAGAACCTCATCTTTATAACGGTCCGGCCAGTGCGCCCGGTACCCTGCACGACCCTGCTCGCGACGCCACCACCTTGCCCCTGATTCGGGCGGCGGTTGCGCGTGGCGTGCCCGTTTTCGGCATTTGCCGCGGGTTCCAGGAGCTGAACGTGGCGTTCGGCGGCAGCCTGCACCAAAAGGTTCACGAAACCGGCACCTTCATGGATCACCGCGAGCCGGAGAATGAGCCCGTGGAAGTCCAATACGCACCCAGTCATCCGCTGCACGTGCAGGCGGATGGCGTACTCGCCGGCCTTGGTTTGCCGAGCGAGATTCGCGTCAACTCCATTCATGGTCAGGGCGTTGAACGTCTGGCGCCGGGCCTGCGTGTAGAGGCTCTGGCACCCGACGGATTGATCGAGTCGATCTCGGTCGAGGGAGCTTCGAGCTTTGCTCTCGGGGTGCAATGGCACCCAGAATGGCAAGTTCGCGACAACCCTGAATACCTCGCCATCTTCCAGGCATTTGGAGATGCCTGCCGCAAGCGGGCGAGTCAACGCTGAGCTTAGCTATATAGCTAGGTTTTCAATCCCCCCTGAGGTCTTTATGAGTCCCAAACTCGACCAACTCACCAGTTGGCTGAAAGAGCGCAAGATCACCGAAGTTGAGTGCTTTATTAGTGATCTGAGCGGTATTTCCCGCGGCAAGATTGCGCCAACCAACAAGTTCATCGACGAGAAGGGCATGCGTCTGCCAGAGAGCGTGCTGCTGCAGACCGTCACCGGCGATTACGTGGAAGACGACATTTATTACGACCTGCTCGACCCGGCTGACATCGATATGATCTGCCGCCCGGACGAAAATGCCGTGTTCCTCGTACCGTGGGCCATTGAGCCCACTGCCCAGGTGATCCACGACACCTACGACAAGCAAGGCAACCCCATTGAGTTGTCGCCGCGCAACATCCTCAAGAAAGTCCTCAAGCTCTACGCCGACAAGGGCTGGCAGCCCATCGTCGCGCCGGAGATGGAGTTCTACCTGACCAAGCGCAGTGATGACCCGGACTACCCGTTGCAAGCGCCGATTGGCCGCTCCGGCCGTGCCGAGACCGGCCGCCAGTCGTTCTCCATCGACGCCGCCAACGAATTCGATCCGCTGTTCGAAGACGTCTACGACTGGTGCGAGCTGCAAGAGCTGGATCTGGACACCCTGATCCACGAAGACGGTACCGCGCAGATGGAAATCAACTTCCGTCACGGCGATGCCCTGCACCTGGCCGACCAGATCATCATCTTCAAACGCACCATGCGTGAAGCTGCGCTCAAACATAATGTGGCCGCCACTTTTATGGCCAAGCCCATGACCGGCGAGCCTGGCAGCGCGATGCACCTGCACCAGAGCATCGTCGATATCGCCACCGGCAAGAGCATCTTCTCCAACGACGACGGCACCATGAGCCAGCTGTTCCTGCACCACATCGGTGGCCTGCAGAAATACATTCCTGAGCTGTTGCCGCTGTTCGCGCCGAACGTCAACTCGTTCCGCCGCTTCCTGCCCGATACGTCGGCGCCGGTGAACGTGGAGTGGGGCGAAGAAAACCGCACCGTGGGCCTGCGTGTACCGGATGCCTCGCCGCAAAACCGCCGGGTGGAAAACCGCCTGCCGGGCGCCGACGCCAACCCCTATATCGCCATCGCCGCCAGCCTGCTGTGTGGCTATATCGGCATGGTCGAGGAAGTGAACCCGAGCGCCCAGGTCAAGGGTCGCGGCTACGAGCGTCGCAACCTGCGCCTGCCGCTGACTATCGAAGACGCCCTGGAGCGCATGGAAAACTCCAAGACCATCGAGAAGTACCTGGGCAACAAGTTTGTCAGCGGTTACATCGCCGTGAAGCGTGCCGAGCACGAGAACTTCAAGCGTGTAATCAGCTCGTGGGAACGTGAGTTCCTGCTGCTTTCGGTTTAATCAAAGACTCACCAGGCCCGGCACTCGCCGGGCTTGTTTGAATTGAGGTTTGCAATGACCAGCCCGAACAAAAATCCACAGACTCGCCAGTGGCAAGAGCTGAGCAACAACCATCACCTGGCGCCGTTCAGCGACTATAAGCAGCTGAAAGAAGTCGGCCCGCGCATCATCACCCGCGCCGACGGTGTGTACCTGTGGGACAGCGAAGGCAACAAGATTCTCGACGCCATGGCCGGCCTCTGGTGCGTGGCCATTGGCTACGGTCGCGACGAGCTGGCCGATGCCGCCGCCGCGCAAATGAAAGAGCTGCCGTTCTACAACACCTTCTTTATGACCGCCCACCCACCGGTGCTGGAGCTGGCGAAAACCATCGCCGAGCTGGCGCCGGCGCATATGAACCACGTGTTCTTTACCGGCTCGGGTTCAGAAGGTAACGACACCATGCTGCGCATGGTCCGTCATTACTGGCAGGTAAAAGGCAAACCACAGAAGAAGGTCGTGATCGGCCGTATCAACGGCTACCACGGCTCCACCGTGGCCGGCGCTGCCCTGGGCGGCATGCAGGGCATGCACGAACAGTCCGGCACGCTGCCGGATATCGTGCATATCCCGCAGCCGTACTGGTTCGGTGAAGGCGGCGATATGAGCCCGGCCGAGTTCGGTATCTGGGCTGCCGACCAGTTGGAAAAGAAGATTCTCGAAGTGGGCGAAGACAAGGTCGCCGCGTTTATTGCCGAGCCGATCCAGGGTGCCGGTGGCGTGATCGTGCCGCCAGATACCTACTGGCCGCGCGTGCGCGAGATTCTCGCCAAGTACGACATCCTGTTCGCCGCCGATGAAGTGATCTGTGGCTTTGGCCGCACCGGCGAGTGGTTCGGTAGCGACTATTACGGCAATACCCCGGACCTGATGACCATCGCCAAGGGCCTGACCTCGGGTTACATCCCCATGGGCGGGCTGATCGTCAGCGACAAGGTTGCCGAGGTGATCAACGAAGGTGGCGATTTCAACCACGGTTTCACCTACTCCGGGCATCCGGTAGCAGCGGCCGTGGCCCTGGAAAACCTGCGCATCATTCGTGAAGAAAAAATTCTCGAGAAGGTCCGCGCAGAAACGGCACCGTATTTGCAAAAGCGTTTGCGTGAGCTGGCGGATCACCCCCTGGTGGGTGAAGTGCGCGGTCTTGGCATGCTGGGCGCGATCGAGTTGGTGAAGAACAAAAAGACCCGCGAGCGGTTCGAGGGTAAGGGCGTCGGCATGATCTGCCGCGGCCACTGCTTCAACAACGGTCTGATCATGCGCGCCGTGGGCGACACCATGATCATTGCGCCGCCGCTGGTTATCAGCAAAACGGAAATCGACGAGCTGGTGGAAAAGGCACGCAAGTGTCTGGACCTGACCGCCAGTGCAGTACTCGGTTAAGCAGTAAAGGGGCCTCGCTCGGGGGAAATTTAGCGCCGAGCGAGCTGAAAAGTTGTAAACCCGCGCTGGTCCTTGCCAGACTGCACGGTGCGTTGGCCAGGCTCACCGAAGGGTGGCCGCCAAGGGGTTGGCTAGAGCAGCCCGAAAGCAAACGCCACTGTTCGGATAACTACATAAAACAGGAGCTGTACGCATGAAAACATTCGGCAAGTCCTTACTCGCGTTGTCCTTGTTGGGAGCGATGGTCGGCGCGGTCCAGGCCGATGACAAAGTGCTACACGTTTACAACTGGTCCGATTACATCGCGCCGGATACCGTTGAAAAGTTCACCAAAGAGACCGGCATCAAAGTCGTCTACGACGTGTACGACAGCAACGAAGTGCTCGAAGCCAAATTGCTGGCTGGCAAGTCGGGTTATGACATCGTGGTTCCGTCCAACTCCTTCCTGGCCAAGCAGATCAAAGCCGGCGTCTACCAGCCGCTGGATCGTGCCAAGCTGCCGAACTACAAGAACCTCAACCCTGAGCTGATGAAAACTCTGGAAATCAGCGACCCGGGCAACAAGTTCGCCATTCCTTACCTGTGGGGCACCATCGGTATCGGCTACAACGTCGACAAGGTCAAAGCGGTGCTGGGCGACAACGCCCCGGTCGATTCCTGGGACCTGGTGTTCAAGCCAGAGAACATGGCCAAGCTCAAAGAGTGCGGCGTGAGCTTCCTCGACTCGCCAACCGAAATGCTCCCGGCGGCCCTGCACTACCTGGGCTACAAGCCTGATAGCCAAGACCCGAAAGAGCTGGCCGCGGCCGAAGCACTGTTCCTCAAAGTGCGTCCGTCGACCACCTACTTCCACTCGTCCAAGTACATCTCGGACCTGGCCAACGGCAACATCTGCGTAGCCGTCGGCTACTCGGGTGACATCTACCAGGCCAAGTCCCGCGCTATCGAAGCGAAGAACAAGGTCAATGTTGGCTACAACATTCCGAAAGAAGGCGCTGGCGCATTCTTCGACACCGTGGCCATCCCGAAAGATGCCGAGAACCCGGAAGCCGCGCACAAGTTCGTCGACTTCCTGCTCAAGCCTGAAGTCATTGCTGAAATCAGTGACGAGGTTTCCTATCCGAACGGTAACTCCGCAGCCACCCCGCTGGTCAGCGAAGCAATCCGTAACGACAAGGGCATCTACCCAAGCGATGAGGTGATGAAAAAGCTCTACGCGTTCCCTGACCTTCCGGCCAAGGTTCAGCGTTTGATGACTCGCTCCTGGACCAAGATCAAGTCCGGCAAGTAAGTATCAGACACCTCCGGCGGAGCGATCCGTCGGAGGCCCGTCCTGAGCCCCATGGCTCACGTTTACAGATGTATCGCGGTAAAGCAGTGCAGCAACGTAGTTGAAGTGCCGGGCTTTAAGCAGTTGGCGTTGTGGTTTGTTGCGCCCTGCGATTGTTCTTTGGACCCTGTTGCGTGCGGTTATGCGCGTAGAAGCGGGACCAGGCGGTAACCAACTGGCCACGGTTGTTGGCCATAGTGATCTAACAAAAATGAGGATGGACATGTGCGAATTCCCTTCCGCAAAACCCTGATAAGCGCCGTTGCCTTGATGGGCTTCAGCGCCCTGGCTCAGGCCGAACAGACAGTGCATGTCTACAACTGGACCGACTATATCGGCGAGACCACCCTGGCGGACTTCCAGAAAGCCACCGGGATCAAACCGGTCTACGACGTGTTCGACTCCAACGAAACCCTCGAAGGCAAGATGCTCGCCGGCCACACCGGCTACGACGTGGTGGTGCCCTCGAACAACTTCCTGTCCAAGCAGATCAAGGCCGGCGTGTTCCAGAAACTCGACCGCAGCCAACTGCCCAATTTCAGTAACCTGGACGCCAAGTTGCTCAAGCAGCTGGAAAAGAGCGATCCGGGCAACCTCTACGCCGTACCGTACCTGTGGGG
>JBCECW010000013.1:6849-17627 GCA_039207785.1 Pseudomonas sp.
ATCAAAAAGGTGCTGGGTGTCGACCATATCGATTCCTGGGCCATGCTCTTCGAGCCCGAGAACATCAAGAAGCTGACCCAGTGCGGCGTCGCTTTCCTCGACTCGCCGGATGAAATGTTCCCGGCCGTGCTGAACTACATGGGCCTGGACCCGAACAGCACCAACCCCGAAGACTACAAAAAGGCCGAAGCCAAACTCCTGGCCGTTCGCCCTTACGTCACCTACTTCCATTCCTCGAAGTACATCTCGGACCTGGCCAACGGCGATATCTGCGTCGCGGCAGGTTTCTCCGGCGACGTCTTCCAGGCCGCCTCGCGTGCCAAGGAAGCGGGCAAGGGCATCGAGATCGCCTACTCCATCCCCAAAGAGGGCGGCAACCTGTGGTTCGACATGCTCGCCATTCCGGCTGATGCACCGAATGCCAAAGAGGCCCACGCCTTTATCAATTACCTGCTGGACCCCAAGGTAATTGCGCCGATCAGCGAATACGTCGGTTACGCCAACCCCAACAGCAAGGCTGATGCGGTGATGGACCAGGAACTGCGTAACGACCCGGCGGTGTACCCACCGCAAGAAGTCATCGACCACCTCTACGTGTCCGTGCCGTTGCCACCGAAGCTGCAGCGCATCGAGACCCGTTCCTGGACCAAGATCAAGTCCGGCAAGTGATCGACTGACACTATTCGTTAATGAACAACGCGCCTTGCGTTGAGTAAACCCAGTAATCACCTGACTGCGTCAGGTGACGATGAAAAAAGGCCGGTCCGCAGGGGTCCGGCCCTCAAAATAAGTTGGGAGTTTTGTAATGGCAGTTGCCTCCGGCGCCTACAAGAAAGCCCTCGAGGGCGACCAGAAACCTAAAGAGGTACTGGTCAAAATCGATCGGGTGACCAAGAAGTTCGACGAGACGATTGCAGTGGACGATGTGTCCCTGACAATCAACAAAGGCGAAATTTTCGCCCTGCTCGGCGGCTCCGGGTCGGGTAAATCCACCTTGCTGCGGATGCTGGCAGGCTTCGAACGCCCAACCGAGGGACGGATCTTCCTCGACGGCCAAGACATCACCGATATGCCGCCCTACGAGCGGCCGATCAACATGATGTTCCAATCCTATGCGCTGTTTCCGCATATGACCGTGGCGCAGAACATCGCCTTCGGCCTCAAGCAGGACCGCATGTCCAAGGCCGAGATCGACGAGCGCGTCGGCGAGATGCTCAAGCTGGTGCATATGACCCAGTACGCCAAGCGCAAGCCGCACCAGCTGTCTGGTGGCCAGCGTCAGCGCGTGGCCCTGGCTCGTTCGCTGGCCAAGAGCCCGAAACTGCTGCTGCTCGATGAGCCCATGGGCGCCCTGGACAAGAAACTGCGTTCGCAGATGCAGCTCGAACTGGTGGAAATCATCGAGCGCGTTGGCGTGACCTGCGTGATGGTGACCCACGACCAGGAAGAGGCCATGACCATGGCCGAGCGTATCGCCATCATGCACCTGGGCTGGATCGCCCAGATCGGCAGCCCTATCGACGTGTATGAAACCCCAACCAGCCGCATGGTCTGCGAGTTTATCGGCAACGTGAACCTGTTCGACGGCCAGGTGGTTGAAGACATGGAAGGCCACGCCCTGATCGCCAGCCCGGATCTCGAGCGTCCGATCTACGTCGGCCACGGCGTGACCACCTCGGTGCAGGACAAGCAGATCACCTACGCCATCCGCCCGGAAAAACTGCTGGTGACCACCGACGCACCGACCTGCGAATACAACTGGTCGCGCGGCAAGGTGCATGACATTGCCTACCTGGGCGGTCACTCGGTGTTCTACGTCGAGCTGCCGAGCGGCAAGATCGTGCAATCGTTCGTAGCCAACGCCGAACGTCGCGGCGCACGCCCAACCTGGGGCGACGAAGTGTACGTGTGGTGGGAAGACGACAGCGGGGTCGCGTTGCGCTCATGAAAAGTCGAAAACTAAAAGCGCTGATGCCAACCGGCAGACACGCTGTCATTGGCGTGCCGTTCCTGTGGCTGTTCCTGTTCTTCATGCTGCCGTTCTTCATCGTTCTGAAGATCAGCTTCGCTGAAGCAGACGTCGCCATTCCGCCGTACACCGAGATCTACTCCTTCGTGGAGCAGAAACTGCAGGTGGTCCTCAATCTGGGCAACTACGTGATGCTCAGCGAGGACGAACTGTATATCTCGGCCTACCTCGGCTCGCTGAAGATGGCCCTGATCAGCACCGTGCTGTGCCTGATCATCGGTTTCCCCATGGCCTACGGCATCGCCCGCGCCAACAAGGACACCCAGACCGTCCTGCTGCTGCTGATCATGATGCCGACCTGGACGGCGATCCTGATCCGCGTATATGCGTGGATGGGCATCCTCAGTAACAACGGTCTGCTCAATGCCGCGTTGCTGGGCATGGGCCTGATCGATGAACCGCTGCAGATCCTCAATACCAACCTCGCGGTGTATATCGGCGTGGTGTATTCCTATCTGCCGTTCATGGTGCTGCCGCTGTTCGCCAACCTGGTGAAACACGACCTGTCGCTGCTTGAAGCGGCCTCGGACCTGGGTTCGACCAACTTCAACAACTTCTGGAAAATCACCGTACCGCTGGCCAAGAACGGCATCATCGCCGGCTGCATGCTGGTGTTTATCCCGGTGGTGGGTGAGTTCGTGATTCCGGAACTGTTGGGCGGCCCGGAAACCCTGATGATCGGTAAGGTGTTGTGGCAAGAGTTCTTCAACAACCGCGACTGGCCTGTAGCTTCGGCACTGGCGGTGGTGATGTTGGCGATCCTGATCGTGCCCATCATTCTGTTCAACCGTAGCCAAGCCAAAGAACTGGAGGGCAAAGCATGAAGCGCTTCAGTTTCTCGAACGTAATGCTGGTGCTGGGCCTGCTGTTTATCTACATGCCGATGGTGATTCTGGTCATCTACTCGTTCAACGCCTCCAAGCTGGTAACGGTGTGGGGTGGTTGGTCGGTGAAGTGGTATGTGGGCCTCTTGGACAACACCCAACTGATGAACTCGGTAGGTCGCTCGCTGGAAATCGCCTTCTACACGGCGATTTCCGCGGTGATCCTCGGCACCCTGGCGGCCTTCGTGCTGACCCGTATCACCCGTTTCAAGGGGCGTACCCTGTTCGGTGGTCTGGTGACTGCACCGCTGGTAATGCCGGAAGTGATCACCGGTCTGTCGCTGTTGCTGCTGTTCGTGGCCATGGCGCAGATCATCGGCTGGCCGCAAGAGCGTGGCATTTTCACCATCTGGATCGCCCACACCACGTTCTGCGCCTCCTATGTGGCGGTGGTGGTATCGGCGCGTCTGCGTGAGCTGGACATGTCCATCGAAGAAGCGGCCATGGACCTGGGTGCCAAGCCCTGGAAAGTGTTTATGTTGATCACCATCCCGATGATCGCGCCGTCGCTGGCAGCGGGCGGCATGATGTCCTTCGCCCTGTCGCTGGACGACCTGGTGTTGGCCAGCTTCGTGTCGGGTCCGGGTTCCACCACCTTGCCGATGGAAGTGTTCTCCGCCGTGCGCCTGGGGGTGAAACCGGAAATCAACGCCGTGGCCAGCTTGATTCTGCTGGTGGTATCGATCTTCACCTTCCTGGTGTGGTTCTTTAGCCGCAAGGCCGAGAAGCGTCGCCTCAAGGCCATCCAGCAAGCCATGGATGAGACCACCGGCGCAGCGCAAGCGACTGCGTAAGTGGAGTGATGGTAAGAAAACGCCCTTCGGGGCGTTTTTTTATGGGTGAAGTTTTGTGGTTACCCCGGCCCTCACCCCCCGCCCTCTCCCGCAAGCGGTAGAGGGAGCCAAATCGAGCAAGCCGCGAGATCGGCGATAGATTCCCCTCTCCCGCTTGCGGGAGAGGGGCTAGGGGTGAGGGTTGAACCCAACAAAAATCCCACCCATAAAAAAGCCCCGCCAAAGCGGGGCCTTTTCATTGCCGCGAACTTACTTCGCCGGCACCAACTTCAACGTGCCCTTGGTATTGGCCGCCACTTCACTTTCTTCGAAGTGCTGGGGCAGATAGCCGCCGCTGACGTAGGTCTGCGCCTGGTCGGAATAGTGCGCGTCAAACGGCACACCACTCTGGCCCACCGGGTTGATACCCAGGCTGTGGGCCGGGTCGGCGAAGTCGATCAGGCGGCGGGTAGACGGGCCATAGACCACGGCCCACGGCGCGGTGCCAACCGGTGCGCTGAGGTTGTTCGGCACTTCGTGACCGCCCGGTGCGGCGAACGGGCCGACGTTGAAGATCTTGTCCAATGGCTTCTGCATGCCCAGCGGGTGGCCGTGGGTCAGGGTGTGCAGGCTGCCCCATTTCCAGCTTTGCGGGTCGTTGCCGGCCGTGGCCTTGAGGTGCGCGATGGTGGCCTGCCAGGCGGCCTTGACGATATCGGCACGGGTTTCCTTGGCCGGCGTGCTGCGGTTGTCCCACCATGGCGAATCGGCGTCAGCGGCCAGCAGCGGCAGCGCCACGTCGAACGAGCGGGTGGCCAGCAGGTTGGTGAAGAAGGCATCGCCCAGTTCGTCGCGCAGGGCGCTGTCGGCCAGTTGGTAGATCAGCTGGTTGAAGACCGAGGCGCTGACCGAGTCCAGCGAGTAGTCGCCTTTCCAGGTGCTCAGTTGCTCCAGCAGGGCCAGTTCCTGCGGGTCGGTGACCACGGTGCGCAATACCGGCAGCAGCGGCTTGAGTACGCGGTTGCTGTAGTCGGTGGCGGTGTCCAGTTGCAGCGCCTGGCTGTTTTCCAGGTTCCACTTCACGCTGTTGTCGGCCAGGTGCGAGTTGATGCGCGCGCCACGGTCGGCCAGGTTGTAGTAGCCCGGCACTTCCATGCCGGTGGGCGATACCGGTTGGAAGTTGGCCGAGACGATATAGCCGCGTGCCGGGTTTTCTTCCTGCGGGTTGGCGCTAAAGGGGTAGAAGCCAGGCTTGTCCGCGTCGTGGGTGCTGCCGTCGAGAATAAAGGTCGGGTTTACCCCTTCAGGGCGAATCGGCAACTGGGCGGCGGCCCACCAGCCGATATCACCCTTGGCGTTGGCCCACACCAGGTTCAGGCCCGGCGACTGGATCTTCGCCCCGGCGCTGCGCATCTTCTCGATGGTGTTGGCACGGTTGAGCTCATAGAAGCCTTGCAGAATCGGGTTCTCGGTATCGAGGAACGCCCACCACATGGCGATTGGCGTCTTGCCGGCGGCGGCACCTAGGGCGTCGTTGATGATCGGGCCGTGGGGCGACTGGCGCAGGGTCAGTTTCACCGGCGCGGCGTCCTTGACCTTGATCTCGTCTTCGCGGCTTTGCAGTTCTACCCACTTGCCGTCCGACCACACCTGGTTGGGGTTGTCCGGGTTGACCTTCTCGGCGATCAGGTCGATGTCGTCGTTCTGGAACATGGTCAGGCTCCAGCCGAAATCCATGTTATGGCCCAGCGACGCAAACGGGTTCAGCGCCTGGTGATGGCCATACAGCTCAAAACCCGGTGCCGACAATTGCGCCTCGTACCACACCGCCGGTACGGCAAAACGAATATGCGGGTCGCCGGCCAGCAGCGGCTTGCCGCTCTGGGTGCGGCTGCCGGAGATGGTCCAGGCGTTGCTGCCTTCGAACTGCGGCAGGCCGGCGTCCATCAGCGCGTCGTGGCTGATGCGGGCAATGGCGTTGAGGTCTTTCCAGTCGCCGCTGGCCAGCGCGGCCTGGCCGATGGCGCCTTCGGGCTTCCAGTTGAGGTCGAAAATCTTCAGGTAGTCGGCGCCGAGCTCATCACGCACATAGGTCATCACCGGCTCGGTGCGGAAGGCGGCGGCGAAGCTGTAGGCCATATAGCCGGCGACGCTCATGGTGTCTTCGGCGGTAAAGGGCCGTGGCTTGATGCCCAGCAGGTCGAACTCCATCGGCTTGGGATGGGTGTCCTGGAACTGGTTGACGCCATCCAGGTAGGCCTCCAGCGCCTTGTAGGCCGGCGACTGGTGATCGAGCTTGGGCACGTAGGCATCGGCGTGCTCGCGAATACGCAGGGTGCGGAACAGGCGGTCGGTGTCCACCAGCTTGGCGCCCAGCACTTCGGCCAGTTCACCACGGGCCAGGCGGCGCAGCATTTCCATCTGGAACAGACGGTCCTGGGCCTGCACATAACCCAGGGCGCGGTACATATCGGCTTCGTTCTGCGCCTTGATATGCGGCACGCCGCGTTCGTCGTAACGCACACTCACCGCACCCTCCAGGTGTTCAAGCTGGACCTGGCCATCACGCATTGGCTGTTTGCTGTGGATATACCAGGTGGCGCCTGCGGCTACGGCGGCGACCACCACGGCGAGGGCGGTAAGGGTGCGTTTCATCGAAGAGTCCTTGTTGTTTTGTTATGGGGCGCGTTCTTGTGGGGGCGAGCGGGCGCGCGTACTGCATTTTGCGCATCGCCGTCGGCTATCGGCATTGACCATCGACCTCAATGGTGAAAGTCTCTGGTCAATTCCGTCACCTGCCAAGCCTGCCTTATGTCCACTGCCAGTGCCGTGCTGACCCATTCACCGACCATGCGCCGCCTGCTGTACGAAGGGCTGCTCAGCCTCGGTTGGGACCCCACCGATACCTACCGCCGCGCCTACCAGGGCGTGCCGCTGATGCCGCCGACCATCTCCGGGCGCGAAGAGCACGACAACGCGCCGTTGTTCTGGGAGGCGCTGCAAGACCTGACCGGCGACTGCGATATCGGCCTGCACCTGGCCGAAGTGATGAAGCCGCGGCCGCTGGATGTGGTGAGTTACCTGCTGCTGGCCAGCCGCGACCTACGCGAAGCGCTGCAGTGCTTCGTGCGTTTTCAGCACATTCTCTCCGGTGGTTTTGCCGCCTACTTCGAGGAGCAGGGCGATAGCGTGCGCCTGGTGCTGGACCTCAACTACCGCGGCTTTGGCTCGCTGCGCCAGCAGATCGAATGCCTGGCGCTGCTGCTGATCAAGATGCTTGGCAGTGTCACCGACGAGGAATTCCGCGTGCAGGACGTGGAATTTCGCCATCCGGCGCCGCGCAAGCTGAGCGAGCATAAACGCTTGTTTGGCCTGACTCCGCGTTTTGCCCAGGGCCACGACGCGCTGGTGTTTTCCAGCGCCTTGCTTAACCGTCCCTCACGCAGCGCCAACCCACGGTTGTTTGCCCTGCTGAGCCAGCAGGCAGAGCTGGAACTCCAGGAGCTGGGCGAAAACCAGCTGCTCAACCGCGTGCGCTATTGGCTGCAAGGTCATCTGGGCCAGGCCACTTGCACCCTGGTGAGTTGCGCCGAGGCCCTGCATACCACGGCCGGCGCCTTGCAGCGCGGCCTGGCGCAGCACAGCAGCAGCTTTCGCGCCTTGCACGAGGAAGTCCGCCGCCTGCATGCCAGCCAGATGCTGGAAGCCGGGCAACCGATTCGCGAGGTGGCCCGCGCCTGTGGCTTTGCCGAGTTATCGCCGTTCTACCGCGCCTTTCGCCGATGGCAGGGCGTGACGCCGCAGGCCTATCAGCACAAAGCCCAGGCCTTGGCGGCGCGTTAGGGCTGCGGTTCGGCCCATGGGCAGAAGCAACCCACCGCCAGGGTATGGGTGGCGCTGACGGGGCGGCCTTGGGCCAGGGCGTCGAGGATCGGCTCGATAAAGCTGTTGCTGGAGGTGCAGGTAGCGCCTTCGCTGTAAGGGCCGAAATACGCCAGGTTGCCGTTTTTATCCCAGATGCCCACTGCCGGGCTGGCGGGCAGATGCTCGGCGCCGGGGAAGTTGGTTAGCGGCTGCAGCGCGCTCAATGTCTCTGGCAACTGGCCGTGGCTGCCGGGTTTTTGCACCGCATAGAACGCCACGCCCTGCGGGCCGAAACGCCCCAGCAGCTCGGCCAGGTGCTGCTGGTTGCCGACATTGCACGGGCAGGCCGGGTCCCAGAAGTGCACCACACGAATCGGACCAGGCCCGGCCAACGTCGCCGGCAGTTGCAGCGGGTCGCCGGAAAACAGCGTGGTGGTTTCCGCAAACGGGCGGATATAGCGCGCCTCGTACCACCAGAACGCGCTGAGCATGGCGCCCAGCCAGGCAATGGCGAGCAGGGTGGCGAGCAGGGTTTTGCGAGAAGGCAGGCGCATGGCTATTCAATCGTTGGCGGGCGCATAGCTTGCCACGGACGGCCCTGACAGCCGAATATTTGTGCCGTTTGCTCGGCCGCACCTTTTCACTCAGTTTGCCCCGGATGCCCTATGTCAGAAGCCTTTCAGCCCGATTCACTGCGCGCCCAATTGCGACCCTTGGCCGCAGCGCAGCCCGAGCCGCCCGAGGCGCAGGCGTATCGGCAGTTCTATGGGCTGAATATTCCCGGCGCCACCCGCCAGCTTGGCGTGATCAACGTGGCTGGTTATGAAGTGGTGACGCAGCTGTGGCAGCCGCCCGCGCCGGTGGCCACGCTGGTGCTGCAACACGGCTACTACGACCATATGGGCCTGTACGGCCATGTGATTGCCTGGGCCCTGGGCATGGGCTTTGCGGTGCTGGCCTGCGACCTGCCGGGCCATGGCCTGTCCAGCGGCACCCGCGCCAGCATTGGCGAATTCAGTGAATACCAGGTGGTGTTCCAGGCCCTGCTAAACGAAGCGGCGGGCCTGGATCTGCCGCAGCCCTGGCACTTGTGCGGGCAGAGCACCGGCGGGGCGATCATCATCGACTTTCTGCTGCACAATCCGCAGCGCGTCGAGATTGGCAAAACCCTGCTGCTGGCGCCGTTGGTGCGACCACGCGCCTGGGGTTGGTCGCAATTCAGCTACCGGGTGCTCAAGCACTTTGTCACCCAGATTCCCCGACGCTTTAGCCCCAACTCCAATGACGCCGAATTTCTCGCCTTTATCCAGACCGATCCCTTGCAGCCGCTGAGTTTGCCCACCGCCTGGGTGGGGGCCTTGTCGCGCTGGGTGCCGAACATTGAACGGGCGCCGCGCAGTGAACGCAGCGTGGTGATCGTGCAGGGCGATGCCGATATGACCGTGGACTGGCGCCACAACCTTGAAGTGCTGCGCGGCAAGTTCAGCGAAGTGAAGCTGCTGATGCTCGAAGGCGGGCGGCATCATCTGGCCAATGAAAGCCGTGAGATTCGCGAGCGCTACCTGGCGTTTCTAAGCGAGCAGTTCAGCCGGTAACCGCCGTCTTATTTACGATTCTGGATCCCCGCCTTCGCGGGGACGACGGAGGTCTTCGTCATCCCCGCGAAGGCGGGGATCCAGGCTCGCAAGGGGGGCATCAAATACCGGGGTTTGCCGCCGGCGTTGGCTGCCCCACCGCCAAGGCCGCACGCATGGCGGCCAGCGCGGCCTGGTAATAAGCCTTGCCGTCGGCCGATTCGGCGAACATCACAAACTCATCCAGCTCCGGGTCGGACAGCCCGCTGTACACATACAGCAGGGTGTTATCCACATCAGCGCCAATCTGCTGCATCAAGCGTTGCCGCTGGCTATCGAGCATGCCTTGCGCCTGACCGCCGCCAAGCAGGCCGGGAATCATCTGGCTGAGGCTGTCGGCGGCCACGCCGGCCAGCGCCAGGCTGACTTCCGCACCGGCTTCCTTGGCCGGCAGCGCTTGCGCCAGATGGCGAATAAGCAGGGCGCGAGTGCTTTCGGCCTGGATACGCGGAATGCCATTGGCGTGCTTGGCCAATTCTTCCGGGCGGGTGGCGTTGACCTCGGCCTGGACAATCTTGCGCCCCAAAGGCGACTGGAAAAACGTCAGGGCCGGCGCCGGGTTGGGCAGTTTTTCCCGCAGGGTGGTAGAGCCGCGCTGGTCCATGCCTTGCGGGGCGAAACGCTGGTTGCTGTTGGTCACCAGGGCCTGGTACACGGCATCCGGCAGGCTTGAGCGATAGCGCTGCTGGGCCGCTTGCAGGGCGGCGTTGAAATGCGCGCGTTGCTGCGGCCAGCCGGCGGTTTCATACAGCTGGCTATGCTCGTCGGCCATGCTGGGCAACGTGCAGAGCAACAACACAAAGGCAAAAAGGGCGCGCATTACAGACTCCTGTCGGGCAGGCCGCTATTTTCAGCGGCATCGCCTGGGCTTGTCGAGGCGCGCGAGCGGCGCTGGTAGAATCGCCGGCATGCCTAATTCCGCCAATACCCCGCTGCTTGCTCCCACGCTGCTAACGACCATTGTCGATGACCTGGCCGATAAAGGCTGGTCGCAGCATGATCTGTTTCTTCCACAGGCTCTGACCCGCGAATTGGCCGCCGAGTGCCAACAACGTGCCGCCGATGGCCGCCTGGCCCCTGCGGCGGTCGGGCGCGGGGCGGCGGCGCAAGTGCGTGAAGGCGTGCGCGGCGACAGTATCCAGTGGCTGGAAAACGGCGAGGGCGCTGCCACGGACGCCTACCTGGCGCTGATGGAGCAATTGCGTCAGGCGCTGAACCAGGCGCTCTACCTGGGCCTGAACGACTACGAAAGCCACTTTGCCCTGTACCCGCCGGGCGCGTTCTACCAGCGCCATGTCGACCGCTTTCGCGATGATGACCGGCGCACGGTATCGGCCGTGGTGTACCTCAATGAAGGTTGGGCGGTGGAGCAGGGCGGGGCGTTGCGCATTTATCCACAGGACGAGGCCCACGATGTGGCGCCAGTGGGCGGGCGGCTGGTGATCTTTATGTCCGCCGAGCTACCCCACGAAGTGCTGCCGGCGACGCGGGAGCGGTTGTCGTTGACGGGGTGGTTTCGGCGAAACTAACTCAGAACAAACTCAAATGCTCTGCACCCCTCTCCCGCTTGCGGGAGAGGGGCCGGGGGTGAGGG
>JBCECW010000014.1:0-17607 GCA_039207785.1 Pseudomonas sp.
GTTCTATAGCGCCCGCCGCGATCTGGCGCAGAGCCGCTATGCCTATCTGCGGGCGTGGCTGCAATTGCGTTATCTGGCGGGGTCGTTGCAGGCCAGTGATATGCAGGAGTTGGCCGCCTATTTCGCGTCGTAGGGAGATCCGGTGCGCGGAGCGCACCCTACGATTTTGGTGTAAACGAGGCGATTGAGCTCGGCGCGGTGCCGTAGGGTGCGCTTCGCGCACCAAAAATTTGCAGATCTGATTACGGGTTTTTTCGCCTGAAACGTCATCTACGTCAGAGGCCAAGGTTTTTCCCTTCGCCGCCCACCCTTTCGAGGCTTTGCCCATGACCGCCCAAGAACCGCAACTGACCCACGCCCTGCGTTCGCAACGCCTGAACGCCCTGACCCATGAGCCCCATAGCCGCCTCGATGCCCTGGTAAAAAGCCACGACCCGTTTGGCAGCCGCGAAAACTTCGCCAAGTTTGTCGCCGCCCAGTACCTGTTCCAGTACGACCTGGAAAACCTCTACAACAATGCCGAGCTGGCCACCATCGTCGATGACCTGCAAAGCCGCGCCCGCGTTGAACAAGCCCGTCTGGACCTGGCTGACCTGAACCACGCCGTGCCGCAAGGCGATGAAACCGTCCGCAGCCAGCAGCATGGCCTGGGCGCCGCCCTGGGTTGGGTATTTGTCTCCGAAGGCTCGAAGCTGGGTGCCGCGTTTTTGATCAAGCGTGCCGAAGCCCTGCAATTGAGCGACACCTTTGGCGCCCGTCATCTGGGTGAACCCGAAGGTGGTCGTGCCCAGGGCTGGAAAAAGTTTGTCGCCGCCCTCGATGGCGTAGTGCTGGATGCCGAGCAGGAGCGCCAGGCCGAAGCCGCCGCCATCGCCGCCTTTAACCGCTTTGCCGATCACCTGGAACGCACCTTTGCCTGACGCCTGTGAATCGCCAACGCCTAGCCGGCCCTTGCGCTGGCTGTGGCTGGCGTTGGCCTACCTGAGCCTGGGGTTGGCGGTGCTAGGGGTGATTATTCCCGGCCTGCCGACCACCGAGTGTGTGCTGCTGGCCGCCTGGGCGGCTTCGCGCAGTTCGCCGCGCCTGGCGGCCTGGCTGGAGAACCACCGGGTCTTTGGCGCGCTGCTGCGCAATTGGCGCGACGGCGGCGTGATTACTCGCCACACCAAGCTGATGGCGAGTCTGAGCATGCTAGTGGCGCTGACGATCATGTTGCTCACGGTGAACCACCTGCCCTCGGTGGCATTTGCAGCGGCGGGTATGAGCTGTGGTGCGGCGTGGATCTGGTCGCGCCCTGAGCAACGAAAATCCTGAAACGCATAGCGGTTTCGGTCGCCCCGGCGATTGGGTTACCGTTGGCCTTTCGATCTGCCGAGCAGCCCTGCCTATGACCCGCAAGCAACTCACCGTCGCCATTCTTGTCGCCATCGTCGCCCTGGTATTCGGCCTTACCGTCAACCGCGTGCTTAGTGGCAAGGGCCACGGCGATCCGGCCGCGATGATCGACGCCGGCATTATCCTGTTGCCGCAAAGCCGCACCCTGCCCGACCTGACGCTGACCAATCAGCTGGGCGAACCGGTGCAAGTGGATGAACTCAAGGGCAAATGGAGCCTGCTGTTTTTCGGCTACACCTTCTGCCCGGATATCTGCCCCACCACCCTGGCGCAGCTGCGCGAGCTGAAAAGCAAAATGCCCAAGGAGGCGGTGGATAACCTGAATGTGGTGCTGGTCAGCGTGGACCCCAACCGCGATACCCCCGACCAGCTGAAAAAATACCTCGGCTATTTCGACCCACAGTTCCAGGGCCTGACCGGTGAGCTGGGCAATATCCAGAAGCTGGCCAATGCGGTGAGCATTCCGTTTATTCCCGGTGATACCAGCAAGGAAAACTACACCGTCGACCACAGCGGCAACCTGGTGGTGATCGGCCCGGATGGCACCCAGCGCGGGTTTATTCGGGCGCCGTTGAATAACGCCAAGCTGGCGGTGCAGATTCCGGAGTTGGTGAAGCAATAACGGGATTTTCGTTCGCCGCTGCCCTCTCCCCCGGCCCCTCTCCCGCGAGCGGGCGAGGGGTGACGAAAGGCTAAGACCGCGTGCGATCAGTCCCCTCTCCCGCCTGCGGGAGAGGGTTAGGGAGAGGGCAGCGGTTTACGCTCATTCCGCCCACTTACGCCCCTGCAATTCCAACAAACTCTGCGCCTGCTCCGGCCCATTGCTGCCGGCGGCATAAGGGCGCGGGTCTTGGTAGTTGTCTTGCCAGCCCTTGAGAATCGGATCGACCCACTTCCACGCCGCTTCCACTTCGTCGCGGCGCATAAATAGCGTCGAGTCGCCTTCGATCACGTCCAGCAGCAAACGCTCGTAGGCGTCCCAGCGGCGCTTCTGGCGAAACGCCTGGGCCAGGTTCAAATCCAGCTCCACCGGCGCCAGGCGCATGCCTTTGCCCGGGGTCTTGCCCATCAGTTGCAGGCTGATGCGCTCCTCCGGTTGCAGACGAATGATCAGGCGGTTGGGCTGGGTGTTGTCGAACAGCAGGTGCGGCACCTGCTTGAAGTGGATCACGATCTCCGAGGTCTTTTTCGCCAGGCGCTTGCCGGTGCGCAGGTAGAACGGCACGCCGGCCCAGCGCCAGGTATTGATCGCCACTTGCAGGGCGACAAAGGTTTCGGTGTCGCTGTCGTTATCGACGTTTTTCTCGAAGTAATACGCCGGCACTTCCTGGCCGCCGATCTTGCCGGCGGTGTATTGGCCGCGCACGGTCTTGTCGTGTACGTCCATGCCCTGGATCGGCTTGAGCGCCTGCAGGATCTTCAGTTTTTCATCGCGCACCGATTCGGCGTTGAATTGCGCCGGCGCTTCCATGGCCACCAGGCACAACAGCTGCAACAGGTGGTTCTGCACCATATCGCGCATGGCCCCGGAGCGGTCGTAGTAAGCGCCACGGTTTTCCACGCCGAGGGTTTCGCACACGCTGATCTGCACATGGTCGATATGCCCGCTGCGCCACAGCGGCTCGAACAGGATATTGGCAAAGCGCAGGGCCATCAGGTTCTGCACCGTCTCCTTGCCCAGGTAGTGGTCGATACGAAAGACCCGCGATTCATCGAACACGGCACCAATGGCGGCGTTGATCGCCTTGGCCGATTGCAGCGAATGGCCGATGGGTTTTTCCAGCACGATGCGCGCGTTCGGCCCGGCCAGGCCGGCGATTTTCAGGTGGCGGGCAATGTCTTCGAACAGGTTGGGCGCGGTGGCCAGGTAATACACCTGCACCCGCTCGCCAGCCGGCCCCAGGTGGCGGGCCAGGCGGCCGAAGTCGGCGCTTTGCGAGGCGTCGATGGGGAAGTAATCCAGGCGTTCGGCAAAACTGGCCCAGGTGGCGGCATCAAAATCGGCGCGGGCGACCTGGGCTCGGCAACGGCGCTGCGCCAGGGTGTGGAAGGCGGCGCGCGTCATCGGGCTGCGGGCCAGGGCCAGGATACGGGTGTCGTCGTGCAGACGGCCGTCGCGGTGCAGGTGGTAGAGCGCCGGCAGAAGCTTGTGCAGCGCCAGGTCACCGGTGCCGCCGAACACCAGCATGTCGCAAGGAATGGCTAACAAAAGGGCCTCCGCTGATGAGGCATGCGCGGCTTTTTGCCCGCAGTGCGTGGTTTGGCTGGGCGTCCGGGAGGTCATGTAGTATAACTACACGCGCGCTACAAACCGGCGTCGGCCGATCATACCCCATCAAAAGAGCCAAACCCTTGAACCTCTTGCAACACATTGCCCAGTCGCGTCACCTGTTACGAAAGTCGGAGCTCAAAGTTGCCGATCACGTGCTGCTCGACCCTGCGGCCGTGATGCACAGTTCCATGGCGGATCTGGCCCACAGCGTGGGCATCAGCGAACCCACCATCGTGCGCTTCTGCCGCGCCATCGGTTGCACCGGTTTCCAGGACCTCAAACTGAAACTGGCGCAAAGCCTGGCCGCCGGCGCCAGCTTCGGCCAGTTCGCGATCCATGAAGACGACTCGGTCGCCGACTTCAGCCTGAAGATTTTCGATACCACCCTGCACACCCTGATCGAGGTGCGCGAAAAGCTCGACCCCAAGGCCCTGCAACACGCCATCGCCGCCTGCTCGCAAGCGCAGCGCGTGGAGTTCTATGGTTTTGGTGCGTCCGGCGCGGTGGCTGCCGATGCCCAGCACAAATTCTTCCGCCTGCTGCTGACGGCAGCGGCGTACTCCGACCCGCATATGCAGGCGATGTCGGCAGTCACGCTAAAGCCTACCGATGTGGCCATCTGCATCTCGCAGTCCGGCCGCTCCAAGGACTTGCTGATCACCGCCAACCTGGTGCGTGAAACCGGCGCCACCCTGATTACCCTGTGCCCGAGCCAGACGCCGTTGGCCGACCTGGCCACCGTCAACCTGGCCATCGACGTGCAGGAAGACACCGAGATCTACACCCCGCTGACCTCGCGTATCGCCCATCTGGTGGTGATCGATGTGCTGGCCATGGGCGTGGCCATGGCGCGTGGGCCAACCCTGGTCAACCACTTGAAGAGCGTAAAACGCAGCTTGCGCAGCCTGCGCCTGTCGCCCAAGTCGCTGAAAGCCGCCGACGATATTCGCGCCGACTGAGCACCCGCACTAATAAAGAAGCCCGCAGCAGCGGGCTTCTTTATTAACGCCGATACACGCTCGGCGTCTGCCCACTCCACCTTAAGAACGCATGGCGAAAGCTTGCCGTTTCGCTGTACCCCAGTTGCTCGGCAATCAGGTAAATCGGCAAATCGGTCTGCATCAACAGTTGCCGCGCCTTGTCGTAACGTACCTCATCGAGCAAGCGCTGGTAGCTGGTGTTCATCCGCGTCAGATGGCGGCGCAGGGTGCGAGCGCTGCGGTGCAGGTGGTGGGCCACACGTTCCAGGCTGGTGGCGTGGGGCATATGGGTGCTCAGGTGTTGGCGGATCTGCTCCAGCACGTCCTGGCCGCTGTCCAGTTGCGCCGCCAGTTTCAGGCATTGCTGCACGCCGTAATGGCAGCTCACCGGGTCGGCCAGCGGCAGCTCGCGGTCCAGCAGCGCGGCGCTGAAACACAGGGTGCTGATGGGCTCGCCAAATTCCACCGGGCAGCCGAAAAGGCGGGTGTAGGCATGGGCATGCAAGGGCGGGCGGTAGGAGAACTGCACCCGCCGCGGGCGCACTGCTTCGCCGAGCAGGTCGCGGATAACGGTGAGTAGCGAGGTCATGCACAGCTCGGTGTTGAACACCATCAGCTCCGGCGCATAACGATATCCACGCGCCACCAGGCGGGCTTCATCACAGTCCTCTTCCAGGTGCAGCTGAAAGTAGGTGCCGAGCAACGCCGGCTGCGCCAAGGCCAGGTTCAAGGCGTCGCGCAGGGTGCGGCTGGCCAGCATGCTGTAACCCAGGATGCCGTAGGCCGATACATGCATGCGCAAGCCCAGCGACAGGCCCAGCGCCGGGTCGCGGGTGCAATGGATGGCGTTGGCAAATACCCGCAGCTCCTGAGCCGGGCTGATCAGTTTTTCCGGGGTTTCCAGGTCGGCGCTGGTCAGGCCGCTGTCCAGCAACAGGCGCTGGTGGGGAATGCCGGTTACGCTCAGTTGGCTGATCGCCAACGCAATGGTGTGCAGGGTGGTTCGCGCACGGTCTTCGGGAAGTAATGACAAACCCATTTTTCGCCCTTACCTGCTTCTTCTTGTAACGCCGGCTCTGCTGACTGCAACCGGCATGCTCGGTTAAGTTTCACTTCAGCTTGGCTGTGCTATTTCTAGCGCCACTTTTTTACCCTGCCCACTTATCGAGTACGCCCCCGATGCGCCGTCTGCTGACCTTGAAGTACCTGCTTGCAGCCGCGCTGCTTGGTGCATTGATCCTGCTTACAGTGGCCGGACAGGAGTTCCGCCTGTTCGAACGGGCCTGGTTTCAGGTGCAAGAATGGCGCCATGCTGGTGACTGGCAGGCGCGTTCGCTGTGGTTGCCGGCCTACCGGGTAAGCGTGGAAGCCATGCCGATCAAGGGCCTGGATGACGATGTCTCGGCGCTGACCTACGACCCGGACCGCCACTCGCTGTTTACCGTCACCAACCACAACCCGCAGATCGTGGAGCTGAGCCTGCAGGGCGATGTGCTGCGGCGTATCCCGCTGCTGGGCTTTGGCGACCCGGAGGCCATCGAGTACATCAGCCCCGGTGTGTATGTGATTACCGACGAGCGCCAGCAGCGTCTGATCAAGGTGCACCTGGACGACAGCTCCACGCCGGTGCGCGCCGACGAGGCCGATCAGCTGTCGCTGGGCATTGGCCTGAATGGCAATAAAGGTTTCGAAGGGCTGGCGTATGACCCCGAGGGCAAGCGTCTGTTTGTGGCCAAGGAGCGCGACCCGGTGCGCATCTATGAGGTGCACGGCTTCCCCCACACCAATGTCGACCGCCCTTTCGCCGTGCACGTGGTGGACGACCCCAAGCGCGATGCCGGGTTGTTTGTGCGCGATCTGTCGAGCCTGGATTTCGATGTCCCGACCGGGCACCTGCTGGCGCTGTCGGATGAGTCGCGGTTGGTGATCGAGCTCGATGTGAACGGCAAACCCGTCAGCACCCTGTCACTGCTGCGCGGCCAGCACGGCCTGAAAAAAACCGTGCCGCAGGCCGAAGGGATCGCCAGTGATAACCAGGGCAACCTGTATATCGTCAGTGAGCCGAATCTGTTCTATGTATTCGAGAAGCCGTAGGGTGCGCTCTGCGCACCGGCGATGCCCAAGGTGCGCAGAGCGCACCCTACGGGACCTCAGCGCTTAAGGGTTTTTACGCCTTCGCTGGTGCCGAGCAACAGCAGGTCCGCGCCACGGGCGGCGAACAGGCCATTGGTGACTACGCCAACGATGGCGTTGATCTGGGTTTCCAGCTCGGCCGGGTTGGTGATCTGCATATTCATCACGTCGAGGATGATATTGCCGTTGTCGGTGATCACGCCTTCGCGGTACACCGGGTCGCCGCCCAGCTTTACCAGTTCACGGGCCACATGGCTGCGGGCCATCGGGATCACTTCCACCGGCAGCGGGAAGTTGCCCAGCACCGGCACCAGCTTGCTGCCGTCGGCAATGCAGATAAAGGTTTGCGCCACGGCGGCAACGATCTTCTCGCGGGTCAGCGCGGCGCCGCCGCCTTTGATCAGGTTCAGGTGCTCGTCGCTTTCGTCGGCGCCGTCGATATAGAACTCCAGGTCGCTGACGCTGTTGAGCTCATACACCGGGATGCCATGACCCTTGAGGCGCGCGGCGGTGGCTTCGGAGCTGGCCACGGCGCCGTCGAAGGCGCCCTTGTGCTGGGCCAGGGCGTCGATAAAGCAGTTGGCCGTGGAGCCAGTGCCAACGCCGACGATGCTCTTGTCATTCAGCTTGGGAAGGATAAAGTCGACGGCCGCCTGAGCCACGGCCTGTTTGAGTTGATCCTGAGTCATCGCGGGTTGCTGCCTGAGGTAAACGGAGAAGGCGCGGATTATAGCCTCGCCGGCGGGATAGCGGGTGGCCGCAGGCCAAAGCGCTGGAGTAGACTGGCCGACCCGCCTGATAGCCAAGAATGCCGCCATGCTTGAACAGTACGTGAAGAAGACCCTCACCTCGCGCGTCTATGACGTTGCGGTGGAAACCCCGTTGCAGCCCGCCCGCCAGCTTTCCGAGCGCACGGGCAACCAGATTTTGCTCAAGCGCGAAGATCTGCAGCCGGTGTACTCGTTCAAGATTCGTGGCGCCTACAACAAGCTGGCCCAACTGACCCCGGAAGAACTCGCCCGAGGCGTGGTCACCGCCTCGGCCGGCAACCATGCCCAGGGCCTGGCCCTGGCCGCCAAGCACCTGGGGGTAAAAGCCACCATCGTCATGCCCCGTACCACGCCTGAACTGAAAGTGCAGGGCGTACGCAGCCGTGGCGGCAAAGCCGTGCTGCACGGCGACTCGTTCCCCGAGGCGCTGGCCTATTCGCTGAAGCTGGTCGAAGAGAAGGGCTACGTCTATATCCACCCCTACGACGACGAGTATGTGATCGCCGGCCAGGGCACCATCGCCATGGAAATCCTGCGCCAGCAGCAGGGCCAGATCGACGCCATCTTCGTACCGGTGGGCGGCGGCGGGCTGATTGCCGGTATTGCGTCGTTCGTGAAATACCTGCGCCCGGAAATCAAGATCATCGGCGTCGAGCCGGATGACTCCAATTGCCTGCAAGCCGCCATGGCCGCTGGCGAGCGCGTGGTGCTCGGCCAGGTGGGCCTGTTTGCCGACGGCGTGGCGGTGGCGCAGATCGGTAAGCTGAACTTCGATATCTGCCGCGAGTATGTAGACGAAGTGATCACCGTCAGCACCGATGAAATCTGTGCGGCGATCAAGGATATCTACGACGACACCCGCTCGATCACCGAGCCGGCCGGCGCCCTGGCCGTGGCCGGAATCAAGAAGTATGTGGAACGCGAAGGGGTGCGCGACCAGGTGCTGGTGGGCGTCGACTCCGGCGCCAACGTCAACTTCGACCGCCTGCGCCATGTGGCCGAGCGCGCGGAACTGGGTGAAGGCCGCGAAGCCATCATCGCCGTGACCATCCCGGAGCAGCCAGGCAGCTTCAAGGCCTTCTGCGAAGCCATCGGCAAGCGCCAGATCACCGAGTTCAACTACCGCTACCACACCGAAAAAGAAGCACACATCTTTGTTGGCGTGCAGACCCACCCCGACAGCGACCCCCGTTCGGCGCTGGTGGAGGGCCTGCGCGCCCAGGGTTTCCCGGTGCTGGATCTCACCGATAACGAGCTGGCCAAGCTGCATATCCGCCATGCCGTGGGTGGCCATGCCGCCGCGGTGCCGGATGAAAGCGTATTCCGCTTCGAATTCCCCGAGCGCCCGGGCGCGCTGTTCAACTTCCTGACCAAGCTGGGCGGGCGCTGGAATATCACCATGTTCCACTACCGCAACCATGGTGCGGCGGACGGTCGCGTGTTGGCCGCGCTGCAAGTACCGGAAGATGAGCGCCACCTGGTGCCGGCAGCGCTGCAAGAGATCGGCTATCCCTATTGGGATGAAAGCGCCAACCCGGCCTACAAACTGTTTCTCGGTTAACTAACGTACAGATGCGCCGCCACTCCCCGTGGTAGGCGCACACCGCCTGACAGGGATGCAACGATGGAACATTACCTGCTGTTCAAGATCATCCACAGCGCCGTGGCCGTGCTGCTACCGCTGGGGGTGATCGCGCATATCTTTATGCTCTACAAGGCGCAGAAACGCGGCGACCTCGCCGTGCTGCAACGCAAGTTGCGCCGCACCCGCCTGATGAGCCTGCCAGCCTTTGCCGTGCTGGCGGCCACCCTGCCGGTAAGCGGCTATTACCTGGTGCATATCGCCGGCTGGCCGCTAAGCCAGCTGTGGCTGCTGCTCAGCAGTGGGCTGTTTATTCTGCTGTACGTGGTCGGTTTGCTGCTGGCGGGCCGCCTGGCCGCCTGGGAAGCGCTGGGGCCGGTGGCGGCCCCGCAACGCTTGCAGCGTTTTGCCCTGGTATATGGCGTGCTGCTGTTGGTCCTGCTGGTCGCCATCATGGGGCTGATGGGCGCCAAGCCGGCGTAAGCGGTGCGCGGAGCGCACCCTACGGTTTCGGTGTAAACGAGGCGATGGCGTTCGGCTCGATCCCGTAGGGTGCGCTCCGCGCACCAAGCGATGGACCGGCAAACGAAAAATCAATCGCGCAAGCTGATCACCGGCCAGCCCCGACGCTCGGCCTCGGCGCGCAGCGTCGGGTCCGGGTCCACGGCGCACGGATGGGTCACCTGCTCCAGCAGCGGCAGGTCGTTCATCGAGTCGCTATAGAAGTAGCTACCGTCCAGGCTCAGGCCGGTTTCGCCCAGCCAGCGGTTCAGCCGCGTTACCTTTCCTTCTTTAAAGCACGGCACATCGGTGGTGCGCCCGGTGTAGCGGCCGTCGACCATTTCGCATTCGGTGGCCAGCAAGGTGTCCACGCCCAGGCGCGCGGCAATCGGCCCGGTAACGAAACGGTTGGTGGCGGTGATGATCAGCAGCTTGTCGCCAGCGGCGCGGTGCTTGTCCAGCAGTGCCACGGCCTTGGGCGTGATGATCGGCTCGACGCAATCGCGCATGAATTCGCGGTGCCATTGGTCCAGCTGGGTCATCTCGGTGCGGCCGAGGATTTCCAGGCTGAAGTTCAGGTAGTCGGTGATATTCAGCTTGCCGGCCAGGTAGTCCTGATAGAAGGCATCGTTGCGCGCCTTGTACGCCACACCGTCGAGGATGCCGCGTTCGCACAGGTAATCGCCCCAGGCATGATCACTGTCGCCAGCCAGAAGGGTGTTATCGAGGTCGAACAAAGCCAGGCGCATGCGTAATCTCGCTTTACAGGTGAATAAGGAAACTAAAAAGGGGCCACAGAATACGGGCTTTACAGGCTATTGCCCATTCCTGCAACGGCCGGTTTGCTGGCATCACGACCTTTGTGAAAGAATGCCGAAACAAGCGTTTACGAGGTTGTGCCGTGATCGATTCTGATGGTTTTCGCCCTAATGTCGGCATCATTCTGACCAATGATGCTGGGCAAGTGCTGTGGGCACGTCGTATCAATCAGGACGCCTGGCAATTTCCCCAGGGCGGCATCAACGACAACGAGTCGCCAGAAGAGGCGCTCTACCGCGAATTGAACGAAGAAGTAGGCCTGGAACAGCAAGATGTGCAGATTCTTGCCTGCACCCGTGGCTGGTTGCGGTATCGTCTGCCGCAGCGTCTGGTGCGTACCCACAGCCAACCGCTGTGCATCGGGCAAAAACAGAAGTGGTTCCTGCTGCGCCTCAAATCCGCCGAAGAACGCGTACGCATGGATTTGACCAACAAACCTGAATTCGATGGCTGGAAGTGGGTAAGTTACTGGTACCCGCTGGGGCAAGTAGTGACATTCAAGCGTGAGGTTTACCGCCGCGCGTTGAAAGAGCTGGCCCCGCGCCTGTTAGCCCGAGACTGACGACGCACGACATAAGACCGACCCAGGAGTCCTTCAAGAGCCATGCTCAACACGCTGCGCAAGATCGTCCAGGAAGTTAACAGCGCCAAAGACCTCAAGTCGGCGTTGACGATTATTGTGCAGCGGGTAAAAGAGGCCATGGGCAGCCAGGTGTGCTCGGTCTACCTGCTCGACCCCGACACCAACCGCTTTGTGCTGATGGCCACCGAGGGCTTGAACAAGCGCTCCATCGGCAAGGTCAGCATGTCCCCCAGCGAAGGCCTGGTGGGCCTGGTGGGCACACGCGAAGAACCCCTGAACCTGGAAAACGCCGCGGATCACCCGCGCTACCGCTACTTTGCCGAAACCGGTGAAGAGCGTTATGCCTCCTTCCTGGGCGCCCCGATCATTCACCACCGGCGGGTGATGGGCGTACTGGTGATCCAGCAAAAGGAGCGCCGCCAGTTCGACGAGGGCGAAGAAGCCTTCCTGGTCACCATGAGCGCCCAGCTTGCCGGGGTAATCGCCCACGCTGAAGCCACCGGTTCCATCCGTGGCCTGGGCCGCCAGGGCAAGGGTATTCAAGAAGCCAAGTTCACCGGTGTGGCCGGCTCGCCCGGCGCCGCCGTGGGCACCGCCGTGGTGGTGCTGCCGCCGGCCGACCTAGAAGTGGTGCCGGACAAGACCGTTACCGATATCGACGGCGAGCTGTTCCTGTTCAACCAGGCGCTGGAACGCGTACGCGCCGATATGCGCGCACTGTCCGCCAAGCTCGCCACCCAGCTGCGCCCGGAAGAGCGCGCGCTGTTCGATGTGTACCTGATGATGCTCGACGATGCCGCCCTGGGCGGTGAAGTCACCACCGTGATCAAGACCGGCCAGTGGGCCCAGGGCGCCCTGCGCCAGGTGGTGGGTGAACACGTCAATCGCTTCGGCCTGATGGACGACGCCTACCTGCGCGAACGCGCCTCGGACGTCAAAGACCTCGGCCGTCGCCTGCTCAGCTATTTGCAGCAGGCCCGCCAGAACAACCTGGTGTACCCCGACGACACCATCCTGGTCAGCGAAGAGCTGACCCCGGCCATGCTCGGCGAAGTGCCCGAAGGCAAGCTGGTAGGCCTGGTGTCGGTGCTGGGTTCGGGTAACTCCCATGTGGCGATCTTCGCCCGTGCCATGGGTATCCCTACGGTGATGGGTGCGGTCGACCTGCCGTATTCGAAAATCGACGGCATCCAGCTGATTGTCGATGGCTACCACGGTGAAGTGTTTACCAACCCCAGCGACGTGCTGCGCAAGCAATACGTCGAAGTGGTGGAAGAAGAACGCCAACTGACCCAGGGCCTCAGCGCCTTGCGCGAGCTGCCGTGCGAAACCCTCGATGGCCACCGTATGCCGCTGTGGGTCAACACCGGCCTGCTGGCCGACGTGGTGCGCGCCCAGGAGCGCGGCGCCGAAGGGGTGGGCCTGTACCGCACCGAAGTGCCGTTCATCATGAAAGAGCGCTTCCCCAGCGAAAAAGAACAGCTGGCCATCTACCGCGAGCAGTTGGCGGCGTTCCATCCGCTGCCGGTGACCATGCGCAGCCTGGATATCGGCGGCGACAAGGCGCTGTCCTATTTCCCGATCAAGGAAGACAACCCCTTCCTCGGCTGGCGCGGCATTCGCGTCACCCTCGACCACCCGGAAATCTTCCTGGTGCAAACCCGCGCCATGCTCAAGGCCAGCGAAGGCCTGGATAACCTGCGCATCCTGTTGCCGATGGTTTCCGGGGTCGCCGAACTGGAAGAAGCCCTGCATCTTATCCACAGGGCCTGGGGCGAAGTGCGCGACGAAGGCACCGACGTGCCCTTGCCCCCGGTGGGCGTCATGATCGAAGTACCGGCGGCGGTGTACCAGGTGCGTGAACTGGCGCGCCAGGTGGACTTCCTGTCCGTTGGCTCCAACGACCTGACCCAGTATCTGCTCGCGGTCGACCGCAACAACCCGCGGGTGGCCGACCTCTACGATTTCCTCCACCCCGCCGTGCTGCATGCCCTCAAGCTGGTGGTCGACGGTGCCCATGCCGAGGGCAAGACGGTGAGTATCTGCGGCGAGATGGCGGGTGATCCGTCGGCCGCCGTGCTGCTGATGGCCATGGGTTTTGACGGCCTGTCGATGAACGCCACCAACCTGCCCAAGGTGAAATGGCTGTTGCGCCAGATCAGCCTGGGCAAGGCCAAGGAGCTGCTGGCGCAGCTGATGACCATCGACAATCCACAGGTTATCCACAGCAGCCTGCACCTGGCGCTGCGTAACCTGGGCTTGAGCCGCGTGTTGAATCCGGCGGCGATGATTCAGTCCTGAATTATTAAAAGCAATCGCGGCTAAAGCCGCGAAGCTTTTCAACCCTGCACCCGTACCTCGCCCAACTGCCCTCCATAGGGCCCGAAACTGCGCTCCACCAATAACCGCTGCCCATCGGCCTGCACGATCAGGGCGCTGCACGCCCGCGTGCCGTAGGTGCGGCTGGCGATAAATACGCTGGAGAGCAACTGCTCGCTGGCCAGGCCGATACCGGTGTCGGGCAGGCTGGCGTCGGGGGCTTGCTGGGAGTCGCCGAGAATGGCCAGCAGGGATTCGGGCTGCGGGTCGGCAAGCACTTCGCCGAGGGCGGCCTTGGCTTTTTCCAGCTTGGGCCAGGGCGTGTCGAGGGTGGCGTTGGACACGCCATACAGGCCTGCGGCCAGGCGCTGCGGCTGCCCCTCACGGGAGTTGTAGAACCAGAACTCCTGGCTGTCGGCCAGCAGCAGGTTAAAGCCGGAATAGTTGCCGGCGCGCGCATGCAGTTCATTGAGGTAGGCGCGGGGGGCCAGGTCGCCACGCAGGAATTCGGCCACCAGCTCGCCACGGGAGCGGCCGAATGGCGGTTGGCGTGGATCACGGATATTGGTCAGGGCAGCGAAACGACCCTTGGCCCCCAGGCCGAGCCAGGCACCGCCGGCTTCCAGGTCACGCCCTGCAAGCACCTGGGGAGCGTCGTCCCAGGGCGCCAGGGGCAGGGTGGGACGGTCGTAGAACTCATCGCGGTTGGCGGCCAGTACCAGCGGCTGCGCGTGGCCTGGGCGCCAGGCGAAAACGATCAGACACATAACCAATTCCTTGTTCGACGGGCTTCTGGCGCAGTGGTCGACTGCGTACAGGCACTCCCGTGCTGGGAGCTGGCTCACTTTACCCGGCGTCAGGCTCGATCGTCATCTATGGAGAGGGCCCGGCGCATCCGTTAACATGCCGCATCGTTTGCGGGGGTGCCGATGGAATTTTTGCTCTACTTGCTGCTCGGTGCTGGCGCCGGTGTTCTGGCCGGCCTGTTCGGCGTGGGCGGCGGCATCATCATCGTGCCGGTGCTGGTGTTCAGCTTTACCGCGCAGGGCTTCGACCCGGCCATCCTGACCCAGATGGCGGTGGGTACATCGCTGGCAACCATCATCTTTACCTCGATCAATGCCGTGCGTGAGCACCACCGCAAAGGCGCGGTGAATTGGCCGATCGTCGCCTGGATGGGCTTGGGCATCGTGGTCGGTTCGGGCCTTGGCGCCCTGACGGCCAAATCGATCCATGGCGAGTATCTGCAGAAGATCATCGGCGTGTTCGCCATTGCCGTGGCGATCCAGATGGCCTTTGCGTTGAAACCCAAGGCCAGCCGCGGTGTCCCAGGCAAGCTCGGGCTGGGTGTCGCCGGTGGCGTGATCGGCTGGGCCTCGGCGCTGTTCGGTGTCGGTGGCGGCTCGATGACCGTGCCGTTCCTGAGCTGGCGCAGCGTGCCCATGCAGCAGGCGGTGGCCACCTCGTCGGCCTGCGGCTTTCCGATTGCACTGGCCAGTACCCTGAGTTTTATTGTGCTGGGCTGGCATGACCCGCGCCTGCCGCAATGGAGCCTGGGCTTTGTGTACCTACCCGCGCTGCTGGGCATTGCCCTGACCAGTATGTTTTTTGCCCGTTTTGGCGTGCACCTGGCCCATCGCCTGTCGCCGCTGTTGCTCAAGCGTCTGTTTGCCCTGCTGCTGATTGGCGTGGGCACGAGTTTCTTGATTTAAGGAGTTTCCATGCTGGCTTACCCCAACATCGACCCGGTGGCACTGGCCATCGGTCCGCTGAAAATCCACTGGTACGGCCTGATGTACCTCGTCGGTATCGGCGGCGCCTGGTGGCTGGCTTCGCGCCGCCTGGCACGCTTCGACGCCACCTGGACCCAGGAGAAGCTCTCCGACCTGGTGTTCTGGGCTTCCATGGGTGTGATTGTCGGCGGCCGCCTGGGCTATGTGCTGTTCTACGCGCTGCCCGAATATGTCGCCAACCCCCTGCTGGTTCTGGAAGTCTGGCACGGCGGCATGTCGTTCCATGGCGGTTTTATCGGTGTGATGCTGGCGATGCTGTGGTTTGGCCGGCGTAACGGCAAAAGCTTCTTTGAGCTGATGGACTTTATTGCCCCGCTGGTGCCCATCGGCCTGGGCGCCGGGCGCATCGGCAACTTTATCAACGGCGAGCTGTGGGGCAAGGTCACCGATGTGCAGTGGGCCATGGTCTTCCCCACCGACCCGGACATCCCGCAACTGCCGCGCCATCCGTCACAGCTCTACCAGTTCGCCCTCGAAGGCGTAGCGCTGTTTATCATTCTCTGGCTCTACTCGCGCAAGCCGCGGCCAACCATGGCGGTCTCCGGCATGTTTGCGCTGTTCTACGGGATCTTCCGCTTTATCGTCGAATTCGTCCGCGTGCCGGACAAGCAACTGGGCTACCTGGCCTGGGGCTGGCTGACCATGGGCCAGTTGCTATGCGTGCCGATGATTGTCGCCGGCCTGGCCCTGATGATCTGGGCCTACGTTCGCGAGCCTGCCGCGCCCAAAGGAGTCGTGCAATGAAACAGTACCTGGACATGATGCGCCTGGTGCGCGAGACCGGCACCTTCAAGGCCGACCGCACAGGTACCGGCACCTACAGCCTGTTCGCCCACCAGATGCGCTTTGACCTGGCCGATGGTTTCCCGCTGGTGACCACCAAGAAATGCCACCTCAAATCCATCATCCATGAGCTGCTGTGGTTTCTGCAGGGCGACACCAATATCAAGTACCTGAAAGACAACGGCGTGCGCATCTGGGACGAATGGGCCGACGAAAACGGCGACCTCGGCCCGGTGTACGGCTACCAGTGGCGCAACTGGCCGGCGCCCAATGGCGAATCGGTGGACCAGATCAGCAAGCTGATCGACATGATCAAGAAAAACCCCGACTCGCGCCGCCTGATGGTGTCGGCCTGGAACCCGGCGCTGGTCGAAGAGATGGCACTGCCGCCCTGCCATGCGCTGTTCCAGTTCTATGTGGCCGACGGCAAATTGAGCTGCCAGCTGTACCAGCGCTCGGCGGATATCTTTTTGGGCGTGCCTTTCAATATCGCCAGCTATGCGCTGCTGACGCTGATGGTGGCGCAGGTGTGCAACTTGCAGCCGGGTGAATTTATCTGGACCGGCGGCGACTGCCACCTGTACGCCAACCACCTGGAACAGGCCGACCTGCAACTGACCCGCGAGCCGTTGCCGCTGCCGACCATGAAGCTGAACCCGGACGTAAAAGACCTGTTCGCCTTCAAGTTCGAAGACTTCGAGCTACAGAACTACCAAGCCCACCCGCATATCTCGGCGCCGGTTGCCGTTTAAAGCACACCACGTTGATTACGCAGCTCCCGTAGGGTGCGCTCCGCGCACCCGCTCTACCGAACGATCAGGCAACGTTGGGCAGGTACGGCTGCCAACTCTCCGGCACATGCTCCAGCCGCGGGTAATTCAGGGCATTGAGCTGCAAGTGCGACAGCACGAACGGCGTATGCCGCAGGTGCACCGGCAAGGCGCGCAACTCGCTTAGCCACAGGCTGACGTAAGTCGCCTCCGGGTCAAACTTGCGGGCTTGCAGCAGCGGGTTAAGCGTCTGGCTACGCACCGGGTCGCAGGCAATCCCGGTCAGGTACGCCCAGTTGCCCCAGTTGCTGGCGGCTTCGTAATCCAGCAGATGCTCTTCGAACCAGGCGGCGCCGTGGCGCCAGTCCTGGCGCAATTCATTGACCAGGTAACTGGCCACCACCTGCCGCCCACGCTTGCTGATAAAACCGCTAGCGGCCAGTTCGCGCATGCAGGCATCCACCAGCGGCATGCCGGTGCGCCCTTGAGTCCACTGCAAAAAGCGCTCGTCGACACTGCTCGGCGCCTGCTGCGTCGCCTTGAGGCCGCCGGCCTGGAACAGCGCGTCGCCGCGGCGCACCAGGGTCCAGCGGAAGAATTCACGCCAGAGCACCGCACGCCAGAGCTCCTGGGTCGAGTCATTACGCCCGTACTGCGCCTCATGGCGACGCAACTCAGCCACCACACGGCGCACTGACAGGCAGCCATTGGCCAGCCAGGGCGACAACTTGGAGGAGTACTCGGTGCCAATCAGGCTGTCGCGGGCGCTGGCGTACTGGCGCACGCCCTGGCTGTCCCACAGGTAATCGCGCAGCCGCGCCTGGGCCGCCGCTTCGCCGCCAGAAAACGGAAAGGCGCTGTCGGCAATAGGGATCGGCTCGCCCAGGCCCAGGTGGGACAGCGTCGG
>JBCECW010000015.1:0-7583 GCA_039207785.1 Pseudomonas sp.
CTGAGATTCGTGCTGCATGGAGAAACCTCGATGCGTAGTGTGCGTTTGGCTGGCCAAAGGTCAGCGGTAAGTACTCAAATTCTTTACTCCGTCATCCCCGCGCAGGCGGGGATCCAGACTATTTCGACAAACGCATACGCCTGACCGAATCTGGGTCCCCGCCTACGCGGGGACGACGGGGGTTTTCCTTAATGATCCAGCGCCTTGTACTTCTCGCGCAGGTGGTTACGAATGGCCACGGCCGACAGGTTCAGCCCGGCAATCACCAACACCAGCAACAGCGCGGTGGCGTACACCAATGGGCGGGCGGCTTCGACGTTGGGGCTCTGGAAGCCGACGTCGTAGATATGGAAGCCCAGGTGCATGATCTTCTGGTCCAGGTGCAGGTACGGGTAGTTGCCGTCCACCGGCAGCGACGGCGCCAGTTTCACCACACCCACCAGCATCAGCGGCGCCACTTCACCGGCGGCGCGGGCCACGGCGAGGATCATGCCGGTCATCATCGCCGGGCTGGCCATGGGCAATACCACTTTCCACAGGGTTTCCGCCTTGGTGGCGCCGAGGGCCAACGAGCCTTCGCGCACGGCACGAGGAATACGCGCCAGGCCTTCTTCGGTGGCCACGATCACCACCGGTACGGCCAGGATCGCCAGGGTCAGCGAGGCCCACATCAGGCCCGGCGTACCAAAGGTGGGCGCCGGCAGCGCTTCGGCGAAGAACAGGCGGTCGATGGAGCCGCCCAGTACGTAAACGAAGAAGCCCAGGCCAAATACGCCGTACACAATCGCCGGTACACCGGCCAGGTTGTTGACCGCGATGCGGATCACGCGGGTCAGCGGGCCCTGCTTGGCGTATTCACGCAGGTACACCGCCGCCAGCACGCCGAACGGGGTGACGATCATGGCCATGATCAGGGTCATCATCACGGTGCCGAAAATCGCCGGGAAGATACCGCCTTCGGTGTTGGCTTCACGTGGGTCGTCGCTTAAGAATTCCCACAGGTTGCTGAAGTACATGCCCAGCTTGGTGAACACGCCCATGCCGTTTGGCTGGTAGGCGTGGACGATCTTGCCCAGGCTGATTTCGATTTCCTTGCCGTCGGCTTCACGCACCACCACGCTGTCGCGGTCCACGGCCTGGTGCAGCTCCAGCAACTGGCCTTCGAGGCCTTTGTACTTGGCATCCAGCTCGGCGCGCTCGGCGTCGATATCGGCTTGCGCTTCGGCGGTCAGGGCCTTGTCCAGCTCCAGCTTGCGGGTTTTCAGGCGCAGGCGTTCGAGGTCATGGTTGATCGCGCCGATGTCTTTCTTTTCCAGCTTGGCCAACTGCTTGGCCAGGTCGTCGACGCGCAGGATGCGCTCTTGCAGGGTCGGCCAGCCGGCCTCGCCTTCGGCGATCACCTTGCCGCTTTCCTTGACGCTCACCAGGGTGCCGTAGAAGTTGCCCCACTCGCGGCGCACCAGGGTCATCAGCTCGACCGGTTTCTTCTGGTCCACCAGCCAGTCGCCGACCAGCCAGGTGAAGTCGCTGCCGTAGATATCGCGGTTACCGACCTTGAGCAATTCACGGGTCATAAATTCCGGGCCGTTGTCCGGCACCGGCAAGCCGGCGCCTTTCAGCCGGGCCAGCGGCACTTCTTCGGCCTGTACCACCTCACCCACCACCACGTGGCTGGGTTGCCCCGGAATGGCGTAGGTCGCTTGCAGCAGGTCGGCAGGCCAGAAGTGGCCCAGACCGCGTGCGGCGATCACCAGCAGCAGGCCGACGGTCATGATCACGGCAATGGACACCGCGCCGCCGCTCAACCAGATACCTGGCGAACCGCTTTTGACCCACGCGTTGAGAGAATTCTTCTTCACGGCATTCATCCTTTAGAGCGCTGCGTATTTCTTGCGCAGACGCTGACGAATCAGTTCGGCCAAGGTGTTCATGATGAAGGTGAACAGCAGCAGTACCAGTGCCGAGAGGAACAGCACGCGGTAGTGGCTGCCGCCGACTTCCGACTCGGGCATTTCTACCGCGACGTTGGCGGCCAGGGTGCGCAGGCCTTCGAACAGGTTCATTTCCATGACCGGGGTGTTACCGGTGGCCATCAGCACGATCATGGTTTCCCCGACCGCACGGCCCATGCCGATCATCAGGGCGGAGAAAATGCCCGGGCTGGCGGTGAGGATCACCACGCGGGTCATGGTTTGCCAGGTGGTCGCGCCCAGTGCCAGGGAGCCCAGGGTCAGGCTGCGCGGCACGCTGAACACGGCGTCTTCGGCAATCGAGAAGATGTTCGGGATCACCGCAAAGCCCATGGCCAGGCCAACGATCAGGGCGTTGCGCTGGTCGTAGGTGATGCCCAGGTCATGGGAGATCCACAGGCGCATATCGCCGCCGAAGAACCAGTTCTCCATATAGGGGCTCATGCCCAGGGCGACGGTGCCGACGAGCAGCACCACCGGGATCAGGGTCAGCGATTCCCAACCTTCAGGCACACGCAGGCGGATGGATTCCGGCAGGCGGCTCCAGCCCCAACCGGCCAGCAGGATACCCACAGGCGTCAGCACCAGCAGGCTGAAGATGCCGGGCAGATGGCCTTCGACATAAGGCGCCAGGAACAGGCCGGCGAAGAAGCCGAGAATTACTGTGGGCAGCGCTTCCATCAGCTCGATCACCGGCTTCACTTTGCGGCGCATGCGCGGCGCCATGAAGTAGGCGGTGTAGATGGCGGCAGCAACGGCCAGCGGCGCGGCCAGCAGCATGGCGTAGAACGCGGCCTTGAGGGTGCCGAAGGTCAGCGGTGCCAGGCTCAGCTTGGGTTCGAACTCGGTGTTGGCGGCGGTGGATTGCCAGATGTACTTCGGCTCGTCGTAGCTTTCGTACCAGACCTTGCCCCACAGCGCGCTAAAGGACACTTCCGGGTGCGGGTTTTTCAGGCTCAGCGGGTGCAGTTCATTGCCGGCTTCCACCACCAGGCGGTTAGCCCGTGGCGACAGGGCCAGGGCGCCTTTGCCGTCGACGATCTTTTCCACCAGCAGGGTGCGCTCGGCAGTGCTGTGGTAAATGCCCAGCTCACCAATGGCGTCCAGGGCGACAAAGCCCTTGCGGCGCTCTTCCGGGTTGATCTGCACGATGGCAGCAGTGCCTTGCTGGAAGTCACGAATATGTTTGAAGCGCGACGAGCCATCCGGGTCGCGGGCCATAAACCATTGGCTGATACCGCCTTTGGAATTACCGATCATCAGCGAGATGCCACCCAGCAACTGGGCGCTGGCGGTGACTTCGGTATCGGCATCTTCCAGCAGCTTGTAGCGGCCGTTGAGGGTACGGTCGCGCAGGTTGAATACGTCGGCCTGGGCACGCCCGTTCAGCACGTACAGCCACTGCTGGCGCGGGTCGATATACAGGGCCTTGATCGGCTCGGCGATCTGCGGCAGGGCGATACGGTCCTGGGTCACCGTGGTTTCGCCGGTCATCATGTTTTCTTCGCTGGTCAGCGACAGCATCAGCAGCTCGCTGCCACTGGAGGCACCGAGCAGCAGGGTTTCGTCGTTGGCACTGATGCTTACGTGTTCCAGCGCACGGCCTTGGGCGTCGATGGCCAGCGGCGCTTCGCCGTAGGGGTAGTCGAGCTGCGGCGTGATGGTTTTGTGGTTGTCCGGGTAGGTGACCACGTAGGTGTGCTTGAACACCAGGGCCTGGCCGTTGGACAGACCCAGCACCACCAGGTTGCTGCCGGCCTGCGCCTGGCCAATGGACACCACGTTGGTGCCGGCGGGCAGGGTCAGGGGGAAGCGTTTGACTTCGTCGCCGGTCTTGGTGGCGAAGAAAATCACCTCGCCTTTATCGGAAACGCGCATGGCCACCTGGTTCTGCTCTTCGATGGCGAGCAGCAGCGGTTTGCCGGCGTCCTGTTGCAGCCAGGCCGGGCTTTGCACCTTCTTCTCGGTCAGCTCGGCGCCCTGGAACAGCGGGAACACCACATAGCCCAGATAAAAGAAGATCAGCGTGATAGCGCCAAGCACGGAAAGGCCGCCGACCATTACGTACCAGCGCGCCAGATGGTCTTTAAGCGCACGGATACGGCGCTTGCGTTGCAGCTCGGGCGTATTGAAATCAATGCGTCCGGTGGAGGAATTCGCAGTCATGGGGGAATTGGCCAGATCGTTCATGCGCACACCCTAGCGACTCTGTATGACAGAAACATGACAAAGCTGTGACGCAAAAAACCCACTGACCAATGACACGAGGTGACAGAGGTACAGCGGGCTTGCGAGTACCTGGGCGGGCTAGGCCCGACCAGGCTTGTCGTTGCGGGTTCTTACAGACCCAAGTCCTTCAAAGCTTTCTCAGCAACTTTGGCTGGGAGCGGGATATAGCCGTCTTTTACGACAACTTGTTGACCGGATTGCGACAGCACCATCTTCACGAACTCAGCTTCCAGCGGCGCCAGCGGCTTGTTCGGCGCCTTGTTCACGTACACGAACAGGAAACGCGACAGCGGGTAGGAGCCGTTCAGGGCGTTTTGCTCGTTGTCTTCCACGAACTCGCCGCCTTCTTTCTTGGCCAGGGCCACGGTGCGAACGCTAGCGGTCTTGTAGCCGATACCCGAGTAGCCGATGCCGTTCAGCGAGGAGCTGATGGACTGAACGACCGAAGCCGAACCTGGTTGTTCGTTGACGTTGGCTTTGTAGTCGCCTTTGCACAGGGCTTCTTCTTTGAAGTAGCCGTAGGTGCCCGATACCGAGTTACGGCCGAACAGCTGAATTGGCTTGTTGGCCAGGTCGCCGGTCAGGCCCAGGTCGCCCCAGGTCTTGATGTCTTTGGAGCCACCGCACAGGCGGGTAGCGGAGAAGATGGCGTCAACCTGGGCCATGGTCAGGCCTTTGATCGGGTTGTCTTTGTGTACGAATACGGCCAGAGCGTCGACGGCTACCGGAACGGCGGTCGGCTTGTAGCCATATTTGGATTCGAAGGCTTGCAGCTCAACGTCCTTCATCTTGCGGCTCATCGGGCCCAGGTTGGCGGTGCCTTCGGTCAGCGCGGGTGGCGCGGTGGACGAACCGGCGGCCTGAATCTGAATGTTGACGTTGGGGTACAGGCGCTTGTATTCCTCAGCCCACAGAGTCATGAGGTTGGCGAGGGTGTCGGAGCCCACACTGGACAGGTTGCCGGAAACGCCGGTGGTCTTGGTGTAGGCCGGGATCGACGGGTCAACAGCGGCAACCGCGCTTGCGGTGGCGACGCCAGCGGCGACAAAAGTCAGGGCCGCCATCAAACGCTTCAGTTTCATGCCTTGCTCCTAGCAGGATAGGGGTGTGATGGAACGGCCCTGAGTATCGACAGGCCGTATGAAGACTCTATTACTCAATTGTGACAATTGGATTAAAGGCCACTACGACGCATGACCGGCCTGCCGAACGCCGTAAACACGCCTGCCATGGACCGCCACGGCGTGCCTGGCGCATGCTACGGCCGCCGCACGCTGACAGGTTTTCATGACAACCAGGCTCAGGCGCTGTCACTAACTGAGCCCCTATAAAAAGCTGACCCGGAGACTGCCAATGCCCTGTGTTCGTCTACTGCCCATGACCCTGCTGGCCGTTGCCTGCAGCGCCTGCGCCGACACCCCGCCCGCTACCGGCACCGTGGGCTACGGTGCCAACCCGCAATTGCCGACGCCCGAGTCGGGCCTGATCCCTACCGTTAATGTGGCCAAGGCCATTGGCTGGGCAGCGGGTGGCAAACCCACGGCAGCGGCGGGCACCCAGGTAAACGCCTTTGCCGAAGGCCTCGACCATCCGCGCTGGCTGTATGTGCTGCCCAATGGCGATGTGCTGGTGGCCGAGAGCAATACGCCGCCGCCCGAGCAGGACCCGGGCTTTAGCATCAAGAATTTTGTCGCCGGCAAGCTGATGGAAAAAGCCGGCGCCGGCGTGCCCAGCGCCAACCGCATCACCCTGCTGCGTGATGCCGACCATGACGGCGTGGCAGAGGTAAAAACCGCCTTTATCGAAAACCTGCATTCGCCGTTCGGCATGGCCCTGGTGGGCAACGACCTGTATATCGCCAACGCCAACGCCCTGGTGCGCGTGCCCTATGTCAGCGGGCAAACCCAGATCAGCGAGCCGCCCACCCAGGTCACCGCCCTGCCCGCCGGGCTGAACCACCACTGGACCAAGAACGTGATCGCCAGTGCGGACGGCAAGAAGCTGTATGTCACCGTCGGCTCCAACAGCAACATCGGCGAGAACGGCATGGATATAGAAGAAGGCCGCGCCGCCATCTGGGAAGTGAACCCGGCCACCGGCGACAAGCGCCTGTTCGCCACCGGCCTGCGCAACCCCAACGGCCTGGCCTGGGAGCCCACCACCGGCAAGCTGTGGACTGCGGTCAACGAGCGCGACGAGCTGGGCAACGACCTGGTGCCGGACTACATCACCTCGGTACAGGACGGCGGTTTCTATGGCTGGCCCTACAGCTACTACGGCCAGCATGTGGATGAGCGGGTAAAACCGCAGCAGCCGGACCTGGTCGCCAAGGCCCTGGTACCGGACTACGCCCTGGGCGCGCACACCGCGTCACTGGGTATCACCTTCGGCGAGAAAAGTGCGTTGCCGGCTTATAAAGAGGGGTTGTTTGTCGCCCAGCACGGCTCGTGGAACCGCGACCCACGCGCCGGCTACAAGGTGATTTTCGTGCCGTTCAGTGCCGGTATGCCCAAGGGCGAGCCGGTGGATGTGCTGACCGGCTTCCTCACCGCCGACGGTGAAGCCCAGGGGCGCCCGGTGGATGTCGCCAACGACAGCCAGGGCGCACTGCTGGTTACCGACGACGTCGGCAACAAGGTCTGGCGGATCAGCGCTTCGAAGTAAGCAGGTACAGCCCCACGGCAAACCCCAGGCCGCACAGCGCGGCAACGTAGTAGGCCGGCCCGAGCGGGTCGGTCTTCAACAGCAGGGTGACGATCATTGGTGTCAGCCCGCCAAAGATGGCGTAGGCCAGGTTGTAGGAAAACGACAACCCGGAAAAACGCACCACCGCCGGGAAGGCATTGACCATCACAAAAGGCACGGCGCCGATGGTGCCGACAAACAAACCAGTCAAGGCGTACAGCGGAAACAGCCAGTCGGGATGGCTGCCAACCTGGGTGTAGAAGGCCCAGGAACTGGCCAGCAGCAACAGGCTGCCAACGATAAACACCTTGCTCGCACCAAAGCGATCGGCCAGCGCGCCGGCGGCGACACAACCCAGGCTGAGGAACACGATGGCCAGGCTATTGGCCTGCAACGCCGTGGCGGCATTGAAGCCGTAGAGCGGGGATTGCAGCAGCGTGGGGGTCATCAGGATGACCACGATAATGCCGGCCGACAGCACCCAGGTGAGCAGCATCGACAGCACGATGGCACCGCGGTGATCGCGCACCACGGCTTTGAGCGGCACTTCCTCGGCCAGCGCCTTGCGCTGCTGCAGCTCGGCGAACACCGGGGTTTCATGCAGCCAGCGGCGCAGGTACACCGACAACAAGCCAAATACCCCGCCAAGCAGGAACGGCCCGCGCCAGCCGTAGGCCAGCAGTTCTTCCGGGGTAAACA
>JBCECW010000015.1:7593-17296 GCA_039207785.1 Pseudomonas sp.
GCTATTGAACAGGGTGGCCACCAGCGAACCCAGCAGGATGCCGGCGGTAAGGCCCGAGGTCAGGGTGCCGCAGGCGTAGCCGATATGGCGCTGGGGCACATGCTCGGCCACGAACACCCAGGCACCCGGCACTTCGCCGCCAATGGCCGCGCCCTGGATCACCCGCAGCACCAGCAAGGCGATGGGCGCCCACATGCCGATTTGCGCGTAGGTCGGCAGCAAGCCCATCAGCAGGGTGGGCACGGCCATCATAAAGATGCTCAGGGTGAACATTTTCTTGCGACCCAGCAGGTCGCCGAAGTGCGCCATGATGATGCCGCCCAGGGGCCGGGCGAGGTAACCGGCGGCAAAGATGCCGAAGGTTTGCATTTGGCGCAGCCAGTCGGGCATTTCCGCGGGGAAAAACAGCTTGCCGACCACGGCCGCGAAAAACACAAAAATAATGAAGTCGTAGAACTCCAGCGCGCCGCCCAGGGCAGACAACGACAGGGTTTTGTAATCGCCGCGGGTCAGCGGGCGGGTAGACGGAGCGGTCGGTAAGGCGGCGGTGGGCATGGCAATAGGCTTCTCATCGGCTGACAGCGCGGCCACGGCGGGCTGGAGCCCCGCGCGGCAGGGCCGCACGATAGCAAATTGCGCGGGATCGCCACAGCGATGTCATGTTCTCGGTCAAAACTGAGACTGCGCAGTCGTGCTGGGCGCGAAGCCTATATATACTGCGCCCTGTCTGCGTCTGGCCCCAGCTAGAGCGGCCGGGTCTTCTGCGAACCCAACTTGCGGCCTGTTAGCCGATTGCGCAGTCAACCCGAGACTGGCATTTCCAATAAGAGTGACGGGCAAGAGGCACCCACGCATGATCGAACTCGAACAAGAAGACCCAACACCGCAGGGTGATCTGGCGCTGCAAATTACCGCGCTTCCGCGCGAAACCAATGGCTTTGGCGATATCTACGGTGGTTGGTTGGTCTCGCAGATGGACCTCGCCGGCACCGCCATGGCCAGCAAGGTGGCGGGCGGGCGAGTATCCACGGTCGCCATCGACCGCATGGCCTTCCTGGTACCGGTTGCCGTTGGCGCCCAGCTGTCCTTCTATAGCCAGACCCTGGAAATCGGCCGCAGCTCGATCCAGATGCTGGTGGAAGTGTGGAGCGACGACCCGCTGTCCAGCGAGTGGCGCAAGGTGACCGAGGCGGTGTTTGTGTTTGTGGCCATTGATGGCAGCGGGCGGACTCGGCCGGTGCCACGCCGATAACCACATTCCCCTCTCCCTCCGGGAGAGGGAGCCACAGCTCGGAGTTTTGCCCTATGCCCACCGCCCCTCACGTCGAACGTATCGAGCTGGATGAACTGGTGTGCTGGCGCATCCGTACCGATCAGGCGGAATTGCTGGTGGCGCAACAGGGCGCGCAAGTGCTGCGTTACCAGCCCCACGGCCAGCAGCCGGTGATCTGGCTGAGTGACGAGGCGGCGTACAAAAAAGGCCAATCGGTACGCGGCGGCGTGCCGGTGTGCTGGCCCTGGTTTGGCGACCTGGCGCGCAACCCCGCGCCGATTCAACAGCAACACGCTGGCGGCGCAGCCCCGGCCCATGGCCCGGTACGCAGCCTGGACTGGCAGCTGCAAGGCATCGACAGCGACGACAACGCCGTCACCCTGCGCTTTACCTTTGCCACCCAGACCCTGGCCACGCTGCCCAAGGGCATCGAACTCAGCCTGGACATCCGCCTGGACCAACGCCTGACCCTGAGCCTGACCACCCGCAACAACGGCACTCAGCCGTTGCCCCTGAGCCAAGCGCTGCATACCTATTTCGCCGTTGCCGATATCCACCAGGCGCGGATCGAAGGCCTGGCGGGCAGCCGCTATATCGAAACCCTGGAAGACTGGCAGCAGCGCCAGCAGCAGGGCGATGTGACCTTTACCGGCGAAACCGACCGTATCTACCTGGATATCGCCCCGCAGCTGAGCATCCTCGACCCGGTCTGGCAGCGCCGTATCCACCTGGCCAGCAGCGGCTCGCGCTCGGCCGTGGTGTGGAACCCTTGGATCGACAAGGCCCAGCGCCTGAGTCAATTCGCCGACGACGCCTGGCCGACCATGCTGTGCATTGAAACCGCCAACGTATTGGATGACGCCATTACCCTGGCGCCCGGCGCAGCGCATTGCATGGCCGTTAAGCTGTGGGCCGAGGCGACGTAACCGTCAAAAACGCGTCAGACGTCGCGCTCTGCGTAGTGGCCTCTTGCCAATAATTGGGCGCTGTATTGCAATGCGCTGTCCCCCGAACTCCTGCGCCCGCCCCCATGCTCATAAAATTCGGCGTCTCAGCTGGCAAGAACGGCCTGGAAGAAACCGGCAAGCGCTCGCTTATGCGCCTGATTCTGATGAGTACCGGTGGGGTATTGAGCAGCTTCGCCATCCTGCAGATTCTGGCCGGCAACCCGCTGACGGCGGTGTTCGAATGGCTGGCCAGTGCCGTGCTGATCTGGGGCGGTTGGAAAATCGTCAGCGTGCGCAACCTGGTGCCGTGGATCTACCTCTACCTGGTGCCGACCTTCTGTTTCCTGCTGTACATCATCGTCATGCCGGCGGCGTCCACTACCGCCTATGTGTGGATCTATATCATCCCCCTGCTCTCCTACCTGCTGCTGGGCCGGGTGCGCGGTTTTCTGCTGACCACGCCTTTCGCCCTGGCCGCCATCATCCTGTACTTCTACAAATTCCCCCTGCCCGCGAACTCCGCCGGCTGGATCGACATTCTCAACGCCGTGCTCTGCGGGGTGATGATCGTCATCTTTGTGCACCTCTACGAAGCGCGCCGCGCGGCGGCCTATGACGAGCTGGAACGCCAGGCGCAGACCGACGCACTGACGGGCGTGGCCAGCCGCGGCAGCTTTCAGCAGGCGCTGGAGCGCAGCATTCTGGAAGGTGAACGCAGCGGCTTGCCGTTGGTGCTGGTGATCATGGATGTCGACCACTTCAAACGGGTCAACGACTGCTGGGGCCACGATGCCGGCGACAAAGCCCTGCAACATATCTGCGCCGGCCTGCTGCTGCGCCTGCGGGTAACCGACAGTCTGGGGCGTCTGGGTGGCGAAGAGTTTGGCCTGATTTTGCGCAATACCGATCTGGCCGCCGCCACGCCGCTGGTGGAAACCCTGCGCCAGCAGATCGCCAACGATGCACTGCACTACGGCGAAGAACGCATTCCGCTGTCCGCCACCTTCGGCCTGGCGCAGTGGCCGGCCGATGGCCATAGCGCCAGCGAGCTATACCGCTGCGCCGACCAGCGCCTGTATCGCGGCAAGGCGCTGGGGCGCAATCGCTTGGTGCTTAGCAGCGTGCATCCGTAGCTTCGGTGCGCGAAGCGCACCCTACGGTATCGCGGCGTACCCCATGTTTCGATTCACCTCGATATCGTAGGGTGTGCTTCGCGCACCAAAACGCATCAACCCAACGCCGTATCCAAAAACATCATCACCGCGAAGCCCGCCATCAAGCCAAGGGTGGCCGGGGTCTGGTGACCATTGCGGTGGGTTTCCGGGATCACTTCGTGGGACACCACAAAAATCATCGCCCCGGCCGCCAGGCCCATGGCAATCGGGTAGGCCAGGGCAAAGCCGCTGGAGATACCAATACCGATCAGCGCGCCCAGCGGCTCCATCGCCCCGCTAAGAATCGCCAATACCGCCGCCCGCACCGACGACATACCCGTAGCACGCAGGGCCATGGCCACGGCCAGCCCTTCGGGGATGTCCTGGATGGCAATGGCGGTGGTCAGCGGCAGACCGACATTCATATCGCCGCCGGCAAAGCTGACGCCAATGGCCATGCCTTCGGGAATGTTGTGCAGGGTCACGGCCAGCACAAACAACCACACGCGGTTGATGCGCTCGGCTTCCGGGCCGCAGGGGCCGGTGCTGTCGTGTTCGTGGGGGGTAAAGCGGTCGAGGCCCAGCATCAGCAATACGCCCAGGCCCAGGCCGACCACTACGGTGAGCGCAGCCATGGGGCCGTTGCCGGTGATCTCTTTGGCGGCGGCCAGGCCCGGCAGAATCAGGGAAAAGGAACTGGCGGCGAGCATCATGCCGGCGGCGAAGCCGAGCATGGTGTCTTGGGTGCGCGCCTTGATCGAGCCCAGGGCCAGGGCAAACACCGCACCGGCGGCGGTGGCACCAAAGCCGGCCATACCGCCAAGCAAGGCATAGTTGAGATGGCCCGAGCCGTCGCCCTGGATGGCGTTGTAGATGCTCAACAGCACCAGTGCCACCACGGCCAGGCCGGCAGCGGCAAAACCCAGGGAGGTAAAGGGGTGGGTCTGGGCCTGGTTGACCCAGGCATTACGCATGGCATTCAGTGAAGTCGGCATCGCAGCAACCCAAGGCAAATAAACTGGTTGCCAGACTAAAACCTATCGCCAACCTGTGGCCATAAGAAAAAATCTATTACAGCGCCACGCTTATACCTTTTACAGATCGGCCTCGGTCACCGCGCGGACATTGCTGGCATCCAGGGCGTAGGCCGCGTCGGCCAGGTCATTGCTGACCTTTTCCACCTTCAAGGTGCCGGTTACCCACAGCGGGTTGTAGATATCGTCCAGCTTCAGGCCTTTGGGGTAGCGCACCAACACCATTTGGTTGGGTGGCGGTGGCGGCACATGGATGCAGGCGCCTGGGTAGGGCACGAGGAAAAACAGGGTGCTGCGACCCTTGGCATCGGTTTCCAGCGGCACCGGGTAGCCGCCAATACGGATGGTCTTGTTGTTCATCGCCGCCACGGTCTTGGTGGAATACATCACCGCCGGCAGGCCCTTTTCCTGTTTCAAGCCGCCCTTGCTGGTGAAGGTGCCGTTGCCTTCGGGGGTGTTGTGGCTGATCTCGGGCATCGCCTCGAGGGCCTTCTGGTCGGACTTGGGCATCAGCGACAGCCAGTCGGTTTCGGGCAGTTGCGCATGGGCGAAACCACTGAGGAACAGCAGGCTGAACAGTAAGCGGCGCATGGAAAACTCGGGCGACAGGGGAAAGCCGGCGAGTCTATCAGCCGGCCAAAAGAAGGTGCAGACCAAGCAGGCCCAAGCCGATAAAGAACACCCGCTTGAACACCACCGCGCTGATGCACTGGCGCAGCCATTGCCCCAGCAACATGCCAGCCAGCGCCGGTAGCAAGGCGATCACCGAGGCCCCCAGTTCGGCGCCGCCCACTTCCCCGCGCCAGGCCAGACCGGCGCCCAGCGCCAGGGTAGAGACGGTAAACGACAGCCCCAGCGCCTGTACCAAGGCATTGCGCGGCAAACCCAACGCTTGCAGATAGGGCACTGCTGGAATCACAAAAACGCCGGTGGCGGCCGTGACAATACCGGTCAGCAAACCACACAGTGGCCCCAGCCAGCGTTCCCAGGCTGCCGGCACCTGCAGCGTCGGCAGGAACAAACCGCTCAAGGCATACACCAGCAATGCGGCGCCGAGCAAACGGGTCATCGATCGGCCGCTGCCCAGGCCCAGCCACCAACTGCCAAGGCCCGTGCCGAGCACGATCAGCAGCAGCATCGGCCATAAGCGCTTTAGCAATCCCCACAGCGCGCCGCCAAAGGCCAGCTGCCAGAGATTGGTCACGGTAGAGGGCACCAGCAACAGCGCCGCTGCCTGTGGCGGCAACATAGCCAAACCGAGCAAGCCCATGGCCACGGTGGGTAACCCGAGGCCAATCACGCCCTTGACCGTGCCGGCCAGCAGGAAGGTCGCCAGCACCAGCAAAGACGCCGCCAAGCCGAGCTGTTGATAGAAATCGAGGTAACTGTTCATGGCGCCATGATGCGGCCCCGGCGCGCCGCGCAAAATCGGTCAATGGTAGAGCCAGCCTCTGGCATACACTGAGGCTACGCATTAGTCGGGGACCGCCATGCACTTTGATCTGATCGACCTGCGCCTGTTTGTGCGCATTCTCGAGGCCGGCACCATTACCGCCGGCGCCGAGCGCTGCCACCTGACGCTGGCCTCGGCCAGCGCACGGATTCGGGCCATGGAGGCCTCGCTGGGTACGCCATTACTGGAGCGTGGCCGCCGCGGCATCGCTGCCACCGCCGCGGGCAATGCCCTGGCCCGGCATGCGCGCTTGATCGTGCAGCAAATCGAGCATCTGCAGTTCGACCTGGCCGACTACGCCACCGGCTTCAAGGGCCAGGTGCGCGTGCTATGCAACACCACGGCGCTGAGCGAATACCTGCCGGAGGTGCTCGCCGACTTTCTTGCTTGCCACCCGCATATCGATATCGACCTGCAGGAGCAGCCCAGCCTGCGGATTGTCCATGGCATTCGCCAGGGCACGGCGGACCTCGGCATCATTTCCGACGCAGTGGACAGCAGCGGCCTGCAGACCCGGCCCTTCCGCCGCGACCCCTTGATGTTGGTAATGCCCCTCGGCCACCCCCTGGCCGAGCTGGATGCCGTGCACTTTGCCGCCACGCTGGAGCATGAGTTTGTCGGCCTGGCCCTTAACAGCGCCCTGGCCATTTACCTGGAAGAACAGGCCCTGCACGCCGGCCGGCGGCTACGCATTCGGGTGCGGGCGGAGAGTTTCGATGGGGTATTGCGCATGGTTGCGCGGGGCGCCGGCCTGGGTGTGGTGCCGCAGGCCGCGATCGAGCGCTGGCAGGGGCCGAAAAACTTTGCCAGCGTGCCGCTAAGCGATCCGTGGGCACAGCGCCGCTTGCTGCTGTGCGCCACGGATTTCAACGCTCTCCCGGGCTATGCCCGCACGTTGCTGGAGGCGCTTACTTTTTCTTGATCAGGCCGTAGATCACCAGCAGCACGATGGCGCCCACTACAGCACCCACAAAGCCTGCTGCTTCGCCGGCCTGGTACAAGCCCAGCGCCTGGCCGCCATAGGTGGCCGCCACCGAGCCGGCGATACCCAGCAGGATGGTCATGATCCACCCCATGCTGTCGTCGCCAGGTTTAAGAAAACGTGCAATCAGACCGGCAAAAAAGCCAACGATGATGGTGCCGATAATGCCCATGGGAACTCCTTTCTGAACGGCTGGCGCCGAAGATGGCACCCTGAGATCAGAGAGTAGCGGGCCGGGGAGGTTCCATCTTTACGCTTTGTAGGGTGTGCTTCGCGCACCGTTGCGATCGCTCATGAATCGCTTGGTGCGCGGAGCACACCCTACGGACCGTGGCGCTTATTTAATTAGCGCTTGAACCTTGGCCACCTGCGCATCCAGGGTGGCGCGGTCTGCGCTGCGCACGGTGGCGTGACCCACCTTGCGTCCGGCCTTGAAGGCCTTGCCGTAGTGATGCAGGTGGCAATCGTCGATAGCGATCACCTGCTCAACCGCCGGCACTTCGCCGATAAAGTTGAGCATCGCGCTTTCGCCCAGCTTGGCAGTCGAACCCAACGGCAAACCGGCCACGGCCCGCAGGTGGTTTTCGAACTGGCTGCACTCGGCACCTTCGATGGTCCAGTGCCCGGAGTTATGCACACGCGGGGCGATTTCGTTGGCCTTGAGGCCACCGTCCACTTCAAAGAACTCGAAGGCCAGCACGCCGACATAATCGAGCTCGTTCAGTACGCGGCTCACGTAGTCTTCTGCCAGACCTTGCAACGGATGCGCCGTGCTGGCGATAGACAGGCAGAGAATGCCGTTCACATGGGTGTTGTGCACCAGCGGGTAGAAACGGGTTTCGCCATCCCGGGCACGTACGGCCACCAGCGACACCTCGCCGGTAAACGGCACAAAGCCTTCCAACAGGCACGGCACGCTGCCCAGCTCGGCAAAGGTGCCAACCACATCTTCGGCTTTGCGCAGGACCTTCTGGCCCTTGCCGTCATAACCCAGGGTGCGGGTTTTCAGCACGGCCGGCAGGCCGATGGTGGCGACGGCGGCGTCGAGGTCGGCCTGGGACTGGATATCGGCGAACTCGGGCGTCGGAATGCCGAGGGCCTTGAACATGCTTTTTTCGAACCAGCGATCACGGGCAATGCGCAGGGCTTCGGCGCTCGGGTAAACCGGCACGAACTGCGACAGAAAGGCCACGGTTTCGGCCGGCACGCTTTCGAATTCGAAGGTCACCAGGTCCACTTCATCGGCCAGCTGGCGCAGGTGGTCCTGGTCGTTGTAATCAGCGCGCAGGTGCTCGCCGAGGGCACTGGCACAGGCGTCGGGCGCCGGGTCGAGAAAGGCGAAGTTCATGCCCAGAGGCGTGCCTGCCAGCGCCAACATGCGACCCAGTTGGCCGCCACCGATTACACCGATTTTCATCTCAACAGCCCCATTCGATACAGATCACAACGGCGCCGGAGCGCCGCGTACAGCCCACGGCCTATCAGGCGATACGTGGGTCCGGGTTATCCAGCACGCTGTCCGTCTGCTCGGTACGGAACTGCTTCAGCGCAGCGTGGAACTCGGGGTGCTGGTGGCCCAGGATACTGGCCGCCAACAGCGCCGCGTTGACTGCACCGGCCTTGCCGATGGCCAGGGTAGCGACCGGAATGCCAGCAGGCATTTGCACGATCGACAGCAGCGAATCCACGCCCGAGAGCATCGACGACTGCACCGGCACGCCCAGCACCGGCAGGTGCGTCTTGGCCGCACACATACCCGGCAAATGGGCCGCACCGCCGGCACCGGCGATGATCACCTGAATGCCACGGCCTTCGGCTTCTTCTGCGTACTGAAAGAGCAAATCCGGTGTGCGGTGCGCCGAGACAACCTTCACTTCGTAAGGAATGCCCAGCTTCTCCAGCATGTCGGCGGTGTGGCTAAGGGTGGACCAATCGGACTTGGAGCCCATGATCACGCCTACCAATACGCTCATCGTCGTGCCTCTTCTCATGGCGCCTGGTGGCGCGGCAAAAACTAACAAGCCACGCTGGAAAACCAGGCGTGGCTTGTATGCGAAGACCGGAGCGGAGCCGGCCAAAGGCCGCGCAGTATAACCAAAGGCCCGAGCGGAGAGTACCCGGCAAAAACGACCGTTTAGCGGCGATTGCCGCCCTGTACGACCGTAGGATGGGTAGAGGCCACTTGGCCGAAACCCATCAATTCGCGTAACGATGGGTTTCGCTACGCTCTACCCATCCTACGAACTGGTGCGCGGAGCGCACCCTACGAGCCGGCGCCGGCTTCGAGCTTGCGCCACGGCAGGCGGATTGCCGTCTTAACGAAATAGCCCACGTAATTGAATAATTTTTCTCTATCTAGCAGTTGTCTGATCCTATTTAAAAAACAAAAAAACACGACTTAGTCTTAGCTACGCCTTCGTTCGAAGGCGCTATAACCCCGCTTTATGTCTTAAAAGGAAATGAGCCATGAAAGAAATACAAAAAATGATTGCCTCCATTCCAGTGACTGTAAAACCTGCACAACGCGTAGATGCGCAGACCCTTCAGCAACACCCCATAAAACTACGTTGCAAACGCAGCCATTGCCAGGGCGGTGGCGGCGGTAATTGGTAATTAAAATAGGGCACCCCAAAGGTGCCCTATTTCTCTTTTACATGGGGTCGCTAGCAATACAGAGGTGCTTATGAAAAATGAGCGTTATGCCGACATACTCAAAACATTACCTCATATGATGCTAAGCCCAACCACCCCTGAACAGTCGCCCAGCCTTTGCCAAGCTGTCGAACATATCAACAACATTGATTTTTCCATGCTAGAACACAAGCTATTGGGCACTGATCCACTCGTCTGCCATCAATGG